>JAGWAQ010000026.1:0-4303 GCA_021296375.1 Alphaproteobacteria bacterium | reverse complement strand
GATTTCATGATCGCTGTCCATGACCGCATCCATGACCCGAAACTGGCCAAAAAAGATGACCCGGCGCGCCATGTCGCCGCCGCCATTACCGGCGGGGCGAAACTCATCTGTTTTGATGAAATGGAAGTGCGGGATATCGCTGATGCGATGATCGTGGCAAGGGTCATGGAAGGGTTTTTTGACGACGGCGGGGTGATGGTCTCGACCTCAAACCGCCATCCCGACGGGCTTTATGAAAACGGCCTGCATCGTGAGAGATTTCTGCCGTTTATTGATTTGCTGAAAAAAACCATGATCATCCATGACATGGATAGCGACACCGACTGGCGGCAACGGGTGCTGTCGGGGCTGCCGTCATGGTACACCCCCAATGACGCCATGAGCCGGCAATCCCTGCTGGCGGCGTTTGACCAATTGTCGGGGGGGGTTGAGGTGGCGCCGGTGACCGTCACCGTCAAGGGCCGGGACATTACTTTTGATCATGCCGCCGGGTCGATCGCCGCTGTCAGTTTTGACGAGATTTGCGCCCGTCCGCTGGCGGCGCGGGATTACATTGCCCTGGCGGACCGTTACGCCGGGCTGCTGGTCCATGATATCCCCCGTCTTGATGACACGATGCGCAACGAAGCGCGGCGATTCATGTGGCTGGTGGATGCGTTTTATGACCGTCAGCGGTTTCTGGTCTGTTCAGCGGCGGTTAAAATCCCCGATCTTTATCAGGGCAACTCCTGGAAGGTGGAGTTTCCGCGAACCGTCTCCAGATTGACGGAAATGACAAATATCTGATCGGTTTCAGGCTTGTTTTGCTTGCCCTTTAAAACGGAATAGGCTATCAAAATGCCGTGGGGAAGTAGCCTGAACACAGGCTCGTCTTTATCTCGTATTGCTAATGAATGCTTGGATTCTGATGTGGTCGTTTTCCCCCGTCAGGCGATTTATTCCTTACGTTTGAATATGTCCAATATGTCCACTATGTCCAATTATGCCGAATACGCCCTTAACGCCCCAAACGCTTAAAACGCATCGACATACATCATGAGGAAAATACCATGGCTCGCAACAAAATTGCCTTGATTGGCGCCGGTAATATCGGCGGTACCCTTGCTCTTCTGGCAGGTCTTAAAGAACTGGGGGACATTGTCCTCTTTGATATTCAGGAAGGCATTCCCCAGGGCAAGGCTCTTGATATCGCCCAGGCTTCCCCGGTTGAAGGTTTTAACGCCAATGTCAGCGGCGCCAATGATTACGCTGATCTGGCTGGCGCTGATGTCGTGATTGTGACCGCCGGTGTCGCCCGCAAGCCGGGGATGAGCCGTGATGACCTTGTCGGGATCAACACCAAGGTCATGCAGCAGGTTGGCGCGGGCATCAAGGCCAATTGCCCGGGCGCTTTCGTGATCTGCATCACCAACCCGCTTGATGCCATGGTCGGTGTCCTGCAAGAGGCCTCAGGCCTGCCGAAAGAAAAGGTCGTCGGCATGGCAGGTGTGCTGGATAGCGCCCGTTTCCGTTATTTCCTTGCCGAAGAATTTGGCGTTTCTGTTGAAGACGTGACGGCGTTTGTTCTCGGCGGTCACGGGGACACAATGGTGCCGCTGGTGCGTTATTCCACCGTTGCCGGTATCCCTGTTCCTGACCTGATCGAGATGGGCTGGTCAACCCAGGACAAGATCGACAGCATCGTCCAGCGCACCCGTGATGGCGGTGCTGAAATCGTCGGCCTGCTGAAGACCGGTTCGGCGTTTTATGCCCCGGCCTCATCCGCCATTGAAATGGCCGACGCTTACCTGAAGGACAAAAAGCGCGTCCTGCCTTGCGCCGCCTATGTCGATGGCGCTTACGGGCTTGCCGGTCTTTATGTCGGTGTGCCGGTGGTGATCGGCGCCAATGGTGTTGAGAAAGTCATCGAGATTTCCCTCAATGCAGATGAACAGGCAATGTTTGACCATTCCATCGAAGCGGTCAAAACCCTGGCTGAAGTTGTCGCCAGCGTCAGCGGTTGATTGATCTTAAAGAGAGGTTTCCCTTATGAATATTCATGAGCATCAGGCCAAAGCGTTACTGGCCGGTTATGGTGTGACGACCCTGGCAGGCAAGCCTGCCTTCACCGCTGATGAAGCGGTCGCCGCCGCCGAAGAACTCGGTGGTCCGGTGTGGGTGGTGAAAGCCCAGATTCATGCCGGTGGCCGAGGTAAAGCGGGCGGCGTCAAGGTTGTCAAAAGCATTGATGAGGTGCGGGCGACGGCCGAAGAATTGCTCGGCAAGACGCTTGTTACCCCGCAAACCGGCGCCGAGGGCCGCCTGGTTCGCCGTCTTTATATCGAAGACGGTTGCGACATTGCCCGTGAACTTTACCTGTCCCTGCTGGTCGATCGTGCCGCCAGTCAGGTGACGGTCATTGCCTCCACCGAAGGCGGCATGGATATCGAAGACGTCGCGGCGGAAACCCCTGAAAAAATCCTCACCCTGCCGATTGACCCCGCCACCGGGTTCCAGTCGCATCACGCCCGCCGTATCGCGGCGGTGCTGGGGCTTTCCGGCGACACGGCGAAAAAGGCCCAGGGTTTCCTGAACGGTCTTTATTCGGCCTTCACCTGCACCGACGCGTCATTGCTGGAAATCAATCCTCTTGTGGTCACCGGCGATGGTGATCTGGTGGCGCTCGATGCCAAGATGGGTTTTGATGACAACGCGCTCTATCGGCAAGCGGATGTCATGGCGATGCGTGATGAGCATGAGGAAGACCCGGCAGAAATTGAAGCTTCGAAATATGACCTCAGCTACATCAAGCTGGACGGCACCATTGGCTGCATGGTCAATGGCGCGGGTCTGGCCATGGCGACGCTGGATATCATCAAGCTGGAGGGTGGCGAGCCTGCCAACTTCCTTGATGTTGGCGGCGGCGCGACCAAGGAAAAGGTCACCCAGGCGTTCAAGATCATCCTGTCTGACCCCGGTGTTGAAGGCATTCTCGTCAATATTTTCGGCGGCATCATGCGGTGTGACATTATCGCTGAAGGTGTTGTCGCGGCGGCGCGTGAGCTGGGGCTGGACAAGCCGTTGGTGGTTCGCCTCGCGGGCACCAATGTTGAAGAAGGTAAGACCATCATGAACGACAGTGGTCTTCAGATCATCCCCGCCGATACGCTGGCGGAAGCGGCCAAGAAAATTGTCGCTGCGGTTAAGGAGGCCCAGTAATGTCTGTGCTTATTAATGCTGATACTCGTGTCATTTGTCAGGGTTTTACCGGCGCGCAAGGCACGTTCCATTCCGAACAGGCGATTGCTTACGGCACCAAAATGGTCGGCGGCGTGACCCCGGGCAAAGGGGGCCAGACCCATCTTGACCTGCCGGTGTTCAATACCGTGGCCGAAGCGGTGGCGGAAACCGAAGCAACGGCATCGGTGATTTACGTCCCGCCGCCCTTTGCCGCGGATTCGATTCTGGAAGCGATTGCCGCCGAAGTGCCGCTGGCGATTTGCATCACCGAAGGTATTCCGGTGGCGCTTGAAGGTTCCGCGACGCGGTTGATCGGCCCGAACTGCCCTGGCGTGATTACCCCGGGCGAATGCAAGATCGGCATTATGCCTGGCCACATCCACAGCCGCGGCAAGGTGGGGATCGTTTCACGTTCCGGCACCCTGACCTATGAAGCGGTGGATCAGACGACGGCGATTGGCCTTGGCCAGACGACCTGCATCGGTATCGGCGGTGATCCTGTCAATGGCACGAATTTTATCGATTGCCTAAACCGAAGCCATTTTGATGATCGGTGAAATCGGGGGTTCCGATGAAGAAGAGGCGGCGGCGTTTTATGCCCAGCAGGCCAGCAAAAAACCGATCGCCGGGTTTATCGCGGGTCGGACCGCGCCTCCTGGTCGCCGCATGGGCCATGCCGGGGCGATTGTTTCCGGCGGCAGTGGCGGGGCTGATGATAAAATCAACGCCATGACCGATGCCGGTTTTGTGATGGCCTCTTCGCCATCCGGCCTTGGTGAAGCGGTGCAATCCGCCATCGCCAATTTTTAATTTTGTGCCGCCAGCCCTTGCGGGTTGGCGGGGTTAACGATTATCATTTCCATGCCTAAAGGGCGGGGGAACATTATGGATAGTCATCATTCGGAAGACGATTTCCTTTCTGGCGCAAATGCCATTTTTATTGCCGAGCTTCAACAACGGTGGCGGCTCAATCCCGATCAGGTTTCTCCCGAATGGGCGGCGTGGTTCGAACAGCTTGACGCGATAGAACACCCTTCAGGGGCATCGGCTGTCACTAACCTTGACTGGGGCGGGCTTGATTGGG
>JAGWAQ010000025.1:510-14508 GCA_021296375.1 Alphaproteobacteria bacterium | reverse complement strand
CGGGCGTTATTGCGGGGTGATTGAATTAATGGCATTAATACCAGGCATCGGGCAGCTCACTTTTTCGGCGGGCGACAAAGTCATCCAGCTCGTCTTTCTTGGCGGCGTCGATCGGTGGCGGCTGGTAATGCTCAAGCATGTCATTCCAGCGGTCATAGGCCCGCACCCGCATATCCTTGGCGCCATTTTCCTCCCAGCTTTCGACGTTTTCGCTGTCGCTCAGCCTGGGTTCGTAAAACGCCGTCTGGTAATTGCGCATGGTGTGGCTTGACCCGAGGAAATGCCCTCCCGCCTCGACCTCTTCATAAGCGTCACGGGCAAAGGCGTTGTCATCGGTTTCAAGCCCGACGCCCAGCACTTTTTGATAACTGCCCAGACGATCGGCATCCATGATGAGTTTTTCAAACCCTGTCGCCAGCCCGCCCTCGAGCCAGCCCGCCGAATGAAGGGTGAAATTCGACCCCGCCAGCATGGTTGAATGCATGCTGTCGGCGCTTTCATACGCCGCTTGCCCGTCCTCGATTTTCGACGCCGTGAGCGAGCCGCCGCAACGAAGCGGCAGGCCCAGCCGCCGCGCCATCTGGCCAATGACGTAATTCGAGATCACCGGTTCCGGCATGCCGAAGGTCGGGGCGCCGGATTTCAGGCTCATGGTGGACAGGAAATTCCCCATCACAAACGGCGCGCCGGGGCGGATCAATTGCGCAAAGTCACAGCACATCATGCTTTCTGTCATGGCCTGGGCAACAGAGGCGGCGGTGCTGACCGGCCCCATGGCCCCGGTCAGGATGAACGGCGTCACCACCATCGCCTGGCCACGGCCGGAATAGACCTGGATGGCTTCCGTCACGACACGGTCGACCAGCAGGGGCGAGTTGGTGTTGACATTGGCCATGATGCAGACGTTGGTGTCCATCACCTCACGCCCGAACATGACCTCGACCATATCAACAGAATCCTGCGCCCGGCTTTTCTCCGTGATGGCGCCAAGATGCGGCTTGTCGTTGAGGGTCAGGTGGGCGTGGACCATATCAAGGTGACGCTTGGAAACAGGAATATCCGTCGGTTCGGCGATCACCAGCCCGGTGTGATGAAGGTTGGGGTGCATGTAGCACAGTTTCAGGAGCTTTTCGAAATCATCAAAACTGCCGTAAAGGCGACCGCCCTTCATATCACGCACAAACGGCGCGCCGTAAATCGGGGCAAACACCTGATTGGTGCCGCCGATGACAACCGACCGTTCGGGGTTGCGGGAAATCTGGGTGAATTGCGATGGCGCTTTTGCCACCAGTTCACGAATCCACCTGGCGTCAGCCTTGATCAGATCGCCATGGGGGCCGGTGGGGGTGACGCCTGCCTTGCGCCAGATGTCGAGGGCAACCGGATCATCACGGAAAGCGACGCCGATATTCTCCAGCATCCAGTCGACCTGGGCATCAATCCGCGCCAATTCCTCTTCGTTCAAGACATCGAAAAACGGCAAGCGACGCTGGATATATGGCGAGGCCAAAGGCGCCGAAGCATCGGCGGCGGATCGGCGTGAATTGCGCTCACGTCTTGCCATGGTCAAATCCCCCCTTAAAGACAGGAAAATCATAATCGCGAATAAAGCCCCTGTAACCCTTGAAAAAAATGATGATTAAGATAGACTCTGCCTATGCATAACTTCTGGGCCAATATGCCATCACCGCGGCATTTGATTGTGTTTGAAGCCGCCGCTCGCCTTGGGTCTTTTACGCTGGCCGCAGCAGAGCTGAGGATGCAGCAGCCGTCGGTTTCCGCCGCCATCAAGCAGCTTGAGGCTGATCTTAAGATAGTGTTGTTCTATCGAAGCCATCGCAAGGTTCAGCTCACGTCGGCGGGTGAGCGCCTGTTCGCCGGGGTGTCGGCGGGGCTGGCGGGAATGGAAAATTCGATCAAGGCCGTGCAGGAAATGGTCCGCCAGGAGCATGTCACCCTCAGCACCTCCTCGGCGTTTTCCTATTACTGGATGATGCCGCGCATGACCTTGCTGCGGGAAACCCACCCCGATATTGACCTGCGGGTCCAGAACAGTGACCGCGAGCCTGACCTTGATGTGGAAAACATCAGCCTGGGGATACGGCTCGGGCATGGCGACTGGCGCGGCTGCATGAGCGCGAAAATCGCCGATGAAATCATCTACCCTGTGGCCAACCCCATGGTCATGCGGGCGGCCACCAATTTGCGGTCGATCCCCAATCTGCTGAACCAGCGCCTGATCCATCTTGAAGAGCCGATCCGCGAGCGCCCCACCTGGGCCGACTGGTTCCGTCATCACCGCATCGACAATCGGGATTTGCATGGCGGGTTGCGGCTAAATGATTACGCGCTTGTGCTGCAGGCGGCGGTGTCGGGGGAAGGGTTTGCCATCGGTTGGGATCATATCGTCGGCAATATGCTTGATCGCGGGGTGCTGGCGGCACGCCAGGACTGGCGCTGGGTGACGGGGCGCGGGGTTTATCTTGTGTGGTCACAGAACAAGCCCTTGTCGCGGCAGGCGCGGCAGGTGCGCGACTGGATGATCGATCTGTCGCGTTCCGGATAAGGCTTTCGGCAAAATACCTTTTGCGGATCATTTTCCACAAATTCTCTTCTCAACCTCGCATCAGCAGGTGTAGGCTTGATGCGGTAGGTTGGAGCAGGAGTGCTGTCATGCGTGATGCCAGGTATGATGTGTTGTTTGAGCCGGTTCAGATCGGGCCGGTCAAGACCCGCAACAGATTTTATCAGGTTCCCCATTGCACCGGCATGGGGTATCGCTACCCCAATGCCGAGGCGCGGTTTCGCGGCATCAAAGCCGAAGGCGGCTGGGGGGTGGTCTCAACCCAGGAGGTTGAAATCCACCCGACCTCTGATTTGACGCCCTATAACGAAGGGCGGTTGTGGGATGATCGCGATATTCCGGCGCTTGAAATGGTGACGGAAGCGGTCCATGCCCATGGCTCCCTTGCGGCGATCCAGCTTGTTCATAATGGCCATCATTCCTCGAACCGCATGAGCCGCCTAAGCCCCATGGCCCCGTCGGTGGCGGCATCCGCCAGCATGGACCCGGTGCAGGCCCGCGCCATGAGCCTGAGTGATATCAAGGATTTCCGCAAATGGCATGTCGACGCCGCCCGCCGGGCGAAACGCGCGGGGTTTGATATTGTCTATGTTTATGCCGGCCATGACATGTCCCTGCTGCAGCATTTCCTGTTGTCGCGGCACAACCACCGCAGTGATGATTATGGCGGCTCGTTCACCAATCGGTTGCGCCTGTTCCGTGAGGTGATCGCCGACACCAAAGACGCCGTCGGGGACAGCATGGCGATCGCCGTTCGGCTGGCGGTCGATGAGCTGATGGGCGAAGACGGGCTGCGCCATGATGTTGAAGGCCATGATATTATCGCCGCCCTCGCCGAAGAGCCGGACCTGTGGGACGTCAATCTTTCCGACTGGTCGAACGACAGCCAGACGGCGCGGTTCACCGCTGAAGGCTACCAGAACCCTTACACCGGTTTTGTCAAATCCCTGACCAGCAAACCGGTGGTGGGGGTGGGGCGGTACACGTCACCGGATGCCATGGTCGCGATGATCACCCAAGGCCATCTTGACCTGATCGGGGCGGCGCGGCCATCGATCGCGGATCCGTTCCTGCCCCATAAGATTGAACACGGGCTGCAGGATCAGATCAGGGAATGCATCGGCTGCAATATTTGCGTCAGTGGTGACAATACCGCCGTGCCGATGCGCTGCACCCAGAACCCGGCGGTGGGGGAGGAATGGCGACGCGGCTGGCACCCTGAACATGTGGTCAGAACTGATGACGCCGCGACCTACCTGATCGTCGGTGGCGGCCCCGCCGGGCTTGAAGCGGCGCAGACCCTGGCGAAAGCCGGACAGAACGTCAAGCTGGCGGAAGCCGGCGGCGATTGGGGCGGCCGGGTGACGCGGGAAGCTCGACTGCCTGGCTTGTCGGCATGGGGGCGGGTGCGCGACTGGCGCCTTCAGCACCTGACCACTGCCGCTAATGTCGAGATGTATTTGCACAGCCCCATGACGGCGGAAGATATTCTCGCCTTCGGGGCGGACCATGTCGTGCTGGCCACCGGCGCGCGCTGGCGTGATGACGGGGTGGGGAAAACCCATCGCGTGCCGCTGGGTTTCTTGCGCAAGGGCCCTTTGATGACGCCTGATGATGTCATGGCAGGCGCGCTCCGGGAAGACGCCGGTTCCGGCCCGATCGTGATTTATGATGATGATCAGTTCTACCTTGGCTCGGTGCTGGCGGAAGCCGCCGCCGCGACCGGACGTGAGGTGATCTTCATCACCCCGGCGTCGATGGTGGCGCCATGGTCGGACCATACGCTTGAGCAAATGCGGATCCAGAAGCAATTGATCGAAAAAGGCATCACCATCATGACGTCAACACTGTTGTCGGGGCGGGACGCGGGCCAGGTGACGGTGGCTTGTGTTTATTCCGGCCAACAGCACCACGTCCCCGCTGAACTGCTGATCCCCGTCACCAGCCGCCTGCCCAATGATGAGCTGCTCCACCAATTGAATGCCCGCAACACGGACGCCATCACATCTGTCACGGCGATCGGGGATGCCTATTCCCCGGGGCTGATCGCGATGGCGGTTTACAGCGGCCATGACTATGCCATGACGGCCCTTGGCCACACGGCGGCTGACCCCCGCCGCGAAGATGTGGTGGCACGGCAGGATTAACAATGCGCGAATACCTTCGGGGCGGAACGGCACCATCATGACAACAGAACGGATATTCAACCATTGGGGCATTGGCCTGGCGCAGGTTCAGGATGGCCGGATCACGTCGGTCAATCCCTATCCCGATGATCGCGACCCGTCCGCCATCAACAGCAATATTCCCGGCTCTCTTCATGGCGCGGCAAGGGTCTTGAACCCCGCCATCCGCAAAGGCTGGCTTGAACGTCAGGGCGTCGCCCCGAACGGCGAGCGGGGGCGCGATGAATTTGTTGAAGTGAGCTGGGATGTCGCCCTTGACCTGATCGCCGGGGAATTGCAACGCGTCAAGGATAGCCATGGCAATGAGGGGATTTACGCCGGGTCTTACGGCTGGTCGAGCGCCGGCCGCTTTCACCATGCCCAGAGCCAGTTGAAACGGTTTCTCAATTGTTTTGGCGGGGCGGTCACCTCGCAAGGCAATTACAGCTACAACGCCGCCATGGGGATGATGCCTTATATCGTCGGGCCGTATCGTCAGCACATCAAGGAGGCGACGCGCTGGCCGGTGATCGCCCGTCATGGTGAGCTGGTGGTCATGTTCGGGGGCATGGCGGCGCGCAATATGCAGGTCAGTGACGGCGGCATCAGCCAGCATCGCATGAAAGACAATCTCGCCGCCTGCCGTGAAAATGGCGTCAGGTTTGTTAACATCAGCCCCCATCGCGGGGATCTGTCGGGGGAGGCGGAATGGCTGGCCCCCACCCCGGGCAGTGATGTCGCCATCATGATGGGGATGGCCCACCACCTGATCACCAAAGGTCTTCATGATCAGGGGTTTCTTGATCGTTACACCACGGGGTTTGCGCAATTCCAATCGCACCTGATGGGGGAGGATGGCACCCCCCCGAAAGATGCCGATTGGGCAGAAGCGCGATCAGGTGTTGCCGCTGAACGTCTGCGCAGCCTGGCGGAAGAAATGGCAAGGCACCGCACCATGATCAGCGTCGCGGCGGGGGTTCAGCGCACCGATTACGGGGAGCAGCCGCTCTGGATGGCGATGACCCTGGCGGCGATGCTGGGGCAAATCGGCTTGCCTGGCGGCGGTTATGTGGTGGGCTATGCCGTCAATGGCAATATCGGCGCGGTCGACCGGCCGTTCCGCTGGGGGTCGTTTCCGCAAGGCGACAACCCCGTCAAGACGACCTTGCCCGTGGCGATGATCAGCGACATGCTGCTTAACCCCGGCGCGAGCTATGATTACCACGGCCAGCGCAAAGTCTTCCCTGACGCGCGGATCGTCTGGTGGGCGGGGGGCAATCCTTTCCACCATCATCAGGACCTGAACCGGTTGCGCGCGGCCTTTCAGCGGCCCGACACGGTGATCGTCAATGAGATCAACTGGACAAGTTCCGCCCGTCATGCGGATATTGTCCTGCCCGTGGCGGCAACGGAAGAACGGCGGGATATTGGCGGCGGGCAATCGGACAATGCCTTGATCCCGATGAACCCTGTCACCCGCCCCCCGGGGCAAGCGCGGGTCGAATACGACATCTACACCGATCTTGCGTCGCGGCTCGGGATTGCGGAGGCCTTCACCGAAGGACGCGGTGCGGAAGACTGGCTCAAGCTGAGGTGGAGCGACACTTTCGCCGCCGCCAAAGACCACGGGATTGACCTGCCGCAATGGCAAGAGTTCATGGCAGGGGCGCCGGTGGAGGTGGTGGACCCGGCACCGGAGATGGTGTTCCTGAAAGATTTTCGTGATGACCCTGTGGCCAACCCCCTGCCGACCCCCAGCGGCAAGCTTGAGATTTTTTCCGAAACCCTTGCGGGGTTCGGGCTTGCTGATTGCCGTGGCCATGCGTCCTATTTCCCGCCGCGCGATGAAGTGGCGGGGGATATCGGCCCTCTTTACATGGTGTCGGGCCAGCCGAAAACCCGCCTCCACAGCCAGCTGGATAATGGCGCCTATAGCATGAGCCACAAGATCAAGGGGCGGGAGCCGGTGCTGATCCACCCCCGTGACGCGGCGGAACGCGGCATTGCTGATGGCGATATCGTCGAGCTGCATAACCCCCGGGGGCGTTGCCTTGCGGGGGCGGTGGTGACGGAAGATATCCGCCAGGGCGTGGTGTTTCTCTGGACAGGGGCATGGTTTGACCCTGACTTTGACCACCCCCATCACCGTGATCGCCACGGCAACCCCAATACCCTGACCCATGATCAGCGCAGCTCGAGCCTGACCCAAAGCCCCGCCAGCCATTCGGCGATGGTGGAGCTGTCGCGGTTTGACGGCGAGCCGCCGGCGGTGACGGTTCATGACCAGCCGAAGTTGGCGCGATCAAATCAAGCGCACGATTAAGGGCGCGATCAAGTGCGTGATCAAGCGCGTGATTAAGGCAGGCTGAGCTTGGCCATGCGCCCGCCATCAACGGTATAGACCTGACCGGTGATAAACCCGCTTTCATCCGCCGCCAGAAACGCCGCCAGTGCCGCCACTTCTTCGGGCGTGCCGGTGCGCGCGACGGGGTGGATGCCGCCGATATTTTTGCGGAACGCCGCCGGGTCGGGCTGGCCGTCGATAAAGGCGTTGTTCAGCGCTGTGTCTATCCAGCCCGGGGCAATGGCATTGCAGCGGATGCCCTCATGGCCATGGTCAATCGCCACCGCCCGGGTCAAGCCATGCAGCCCGGCTTTCGAGGCGGCGTAAGCCGAGTGGTCAGGGTTCGCCCCCAGCCCTTCGATCGAGCCGATATTAACAATCGCCCCGCGGCTTTTGCGCAAATGGGGCAGGGCCGATTTAATGAGCAGAAATGGCGCGGTGAGATTGACGTTGAGCGTCGTCTGCCAGTCTTCAAGCGGCATGTCCTCAACCCGCGCTTCACGCATCATGCCGGCGTTATTGACCAGCACATCAAGCTGGCCCGATTGCGCGATGACGTCATCAATGGTCTCGTCGATCGCTTGCGGGGCGGCGGGGTCACTCAAATCCAGCCGCAGGTGCGGGAAGCGGGGGTCAGGGTTGCGCTGGGCGGTGAAGACCGTTGCGCCTTCTTCCGCCAAGCGTTCGGCAATGGCGCGGCCGATGCCGCTGGCGCCGCCGGTGACAAGAGCTGTTTTTCGGGCAAATCGCATCATCCGACGGGCTTTCCTCCGTTGACTTCCACCAGCGCCCCGCACATGTAGCGGGCGGCATCAGAGGCCAGAAACATCACTACATCAGCGATATCCCCGGGCGTCGCGACATAGCCAAGCGGCACGGTTTCCCCCAGTTGGGTGATGGCGGTTTCAGGGTCAAACCCCCGCATCTCAAACCCTGTGCGCAGCATCGGGGTGTCGACTTCATTGGGGCAGACCGCGTTAACGCGAATGCCCTGGTGGGCGTGGTCCCGCCCCATGCATTGGGTGAGCGAGGCGATCGCCGCTTTCGTCATGCAATAAATAGCGTGGTCCGGCCCGGGGTGGACCCCCCAGCATGAGGAGGTGTTGACAACCACCCCGCCGCCACGTTCCGCCATCAAGGGTATCGCCGCACGGCAAATCTGGAAAGGCGCCTTGACGTTGATCGCGACCGACAGCTCGAAATCCTCATCACTTGAGGCGGTCACCGCCCCCCGCCGCATCACCCCGGCATTATTGATGATGATATCAAGCCCCCCGAGCGCATCAAGCGCGGCTTGCGGCAAGCCCCTGGTGTAGGCGCTATCCTGAAGATCACCGGGCAGCAGCAGATCAACCTCACTTCCCTCAAGCCCGTCAAGGGTCATGTCCGCCGCCGCGACTTTTGCGCCAGCATCCTTGAGCCGCTGGACAATAGCCTTGCCGATGCCGCCATTGGCGCCAGTCACGAGAGCGGTTTTGCCGTTGAATTCCATGGTCATGTCCTTCAGCTGAACGAAACGGCAGGGGCGCCGAACAAGGTTTCATCAGGGGTGATGCCCAGCCCCGGGCCAGGGGGAAGATTGATGTGGCCGCCGTCAATCCGAATGCCGTTTTCGGCATCATAGGGCGTCGCAATATAAGGTTGCGCCAGCCACACCCCTTCCAGCAGACGCGGCGCGACCGTCGCCCCGATATGGGTGCAGGCGGCGGCAATGATATCCCCGCCCCAACTGTCATCGCAGGTATGGGGCAGGCTCAAATTCGCGCAAATTTCACGGAAAGTGACCATGTTCATCAGCCCCCCGATGCGGGTGACTTTCATCCCGAACCCGTCCACCAGCCCTGTGGCGGCGGCATGGATAACCGTGTTCAGGTTGATGGAATTTTCATCAAGGTAAATCCCGTGGCTGATCTGGGTGCGGATCTTGCGCACCTCCTCGATCGTGTTGCAGGGCTGTTCCATGATAAAGGGGATGTCAGGGCATTCGCGGCTCATCCTGAGGGCATCGCGGGTGGTCCAGCCGCGATTGCCGTCAACCGCAAGCCGAATGCCCGTGCCTTGCGCCACCTCCCAGACCTTGCGCATGGTTTCGATGTCAATTTCAACGGGGCGGCCGCCAACCTTGACCTGGATCCGCGGGTAGCCTTCGGCGATTTTTTCCTTAACGATACGGGCGATTTCATCAGGGGTGTCGACCCCCGTCGCGTAATAGGACGGCACACGCTCCATCGCCGCCCCGCCCAGCAAGCTCGCGACACTGACGCCATGATGCTTGCCCAAAAGGTCATGAACCGCGATGTCAATCGCCGCCCTTGCGTAGTTATGGCCATTCAGCATGACGTCCATCTGGCGATGGATGGTCAGGGGTTCCACCGCGCAACCGATCAAGCCCGGCGCTATTTGCGCAATCGCGGCACGGGCGCCTTCGGCATGGGCCTCGGCATAAGTCGGGCCGACGGGGCAGACCTCCCCCCAGCCGATCAAGCCGTTGTCGGCAACTATCTTGACGATCGTGGTGTCCAGCTCCGTCACCTTGGCGTTGGCCATGGTGTAGGGTTTGCCCTTGACGGGCAGATCATGTTGATAAACGTGAATTTCTGAAATGCGCATGGGATGACCTGTCGTTGTCTTCCCGAAGCTTAATCAGAATTCGCCATCACCGTCACCAGAAAATTTCGGAAACCGCTGGCGGGGGGACCGGCACCTGACCGCGTCGATAATTTGTGATTTATTTTTGATGAAATCAGGGCGATAGTGGACAAAAGAATATGGGAGGTGAAGATGGAATTCAGTATTCAGTTATCCGCCGATTATCCCGATAAGGACTACGGCGGCGATCGCGTCTACAAGGATATGCTTGATCAGGCGGTGCTTGCCGATCGCCTCGGTTTTGATGCCGTGTCCGTGACGGAACATCACCTCGTCAATTGCCTGATGATGCCCGCGCCCCTGACTTTTGCGGTGAAGATCGCCGCCATGACTTCGCGCATCAAGATTATGACCTCGATCGTTGTCCTGCCCCTGCATGACATGCGCAGTTACGCCGGTGAAGTGGTGGTGGCGGATATCCTGACCGAAGGGCGGCTTCTGCTTGGCATCGGGCGCGGGGCGTTCAAATATGAAATGGAACGTTTCGGCGTTCCGATGGAGGAAACCCAGGACCGGTTCAATGAAAGCCTCGACGTGCTGCAGGCGCTCCTGACCCGCGAGGAGGTGAGCTGGGACGGCACTTATTACAAGTTTGAGCCGCTGACCGTGATGCCGCGCCCCACGCGCCCCGGCGGCCCGCCGATGATGATGGCGGTGATGAACCCTGACGGGATTTACCATTGCACCCGCAAGGGCTTTCATATCCAGACGACGCCATTATCGGGCAATCATCAATTGCTGCTTGATCAGGTGTCGGCATTCAACCGCGCCAAACAGGACATGAACGCCGCCCCCGGTGACGTCACCTTAACGCTTTCGCGTGTTGCTCATATCGCCCGTGATCAGGCCGACAAGGAACGCAAGATCGCCGCCGCCCATAAATATTATGGCCGTTTTGACAATATTTTCCTTGGCCCCGGCACGGTTAGTGGCGGCATGATCGAGGAGATCGAATGCCGCACCCCTGTTGATGAGCTGGGGGACAGCCTGCTGATCTGCACGGCGGATGAAATGCGCGACAAGCTGGCGCCTTACGCCGAGCTTGGCATTGACCGCGTCATCCTGAACGTCAATTTTGGCCTCGACCCAGCCGATACGCTGGAGACGATCGCGTCTTTCGCGGAAGAGGTTATGCCCCATTTCACCACCCGCCAGCCGCAAGCGGCGGAATAAAACGAAGGAGCCGTTGATGCCCATCATCCGCATTGAAATGTTTGAAGGCCGTGATCGTGAGCAGAAACGCCAGATCATCAAGGAAGTCACCGACGGGTTTTCCCGCGCCACCGGCGCATCCCCTGACACTGTCCATGTTGTCTTGACCGATGTCAGCACCGAAGACTGGGGCCGTGGCGGCGAAGCTTTCGCCGATAAAACATGACGACGGTGGTTCCCTGCGCCTGGTCGATGGATGGCGCTGGCCCGCCGCTTGTCCTTGTGCATGGCATCGGCGCGGCGCGGGACACCTGGGCCAAGGCATTGCCGGTGCTGACGCCGCATTTCACCGTCATCACCTATGACTTGCGGGGGCATGGCGCCTCCCCCATGCCAGATGGTGAGTTTGGCCTCGATGAACTGGTGGAAGATCTTGAGCATATCCGCGCTGAAAGCGGATTTGACAAGGTTCATGTCGCCGGGCATTCCCTGGGGGGGATGATCGGCCCCGCCTATGCCCGCGCCTACCCCGAACGCACCTTGTCCCTCGGCGTCTTGTCGACCGCCGCGTTCCGCACGGAAGATGATCGCGCCAAGGTCTGGGCGGTGGTCAAGGCGATGGAAGATCGCGGTATCCCCAATGTCCTGCCGACCTTGACTGACCGCTGGTTCACCGACGGGTTTATCGCCGCTCATCCTGATGTCGTGGAACGCCGCCTCAAGCAGGTGGTGGCGACAGACCCCGATGTGTTCCTCAATGTCTTCCGGATTTACGCGACAACGGAAATGTCACCCTGGTTGCATGAGGTGGAGACGCCCGCGCTCATCCTGACCGGTGCCAATGATGGCGGCTGCAATCCCCGGCTTAATCAGGCGATCCATGACGCCATGCCAAGGTCAGAGCTGGTCATCCTGCCGGAGCTTAAACATTCGCTTCTGCTGGAAGCGGGGGATGTGGTGGCGGCGCATCTGAGCAAATTTATCCTGAAGCTGAATGAGACGCGATGGTGAGCTTTGTGCTGGTGAGCTTTGTGCTGGTGAGCTTGTGCTGGTGAGCTTGTGTTGATCAGACATGGACTTTAATTACAAATTCATCATATAAATTAAGCATAATACTCAAGTGATGAATATTAAAGCTGATGATTTCATGCGTTCTGGTTTTTCCTTAATTGAATTGTTGGTGGTTGTCGCCATTATCGGCATTCTGGCGTCGGTGGGGCTGGTGAGCTA
Source organism: Alphaproteobacteria bacterium (assembly GCA_021296375.1). Lineage (GTDB taxonomy): Bacteria > Pseudomonadota > Alphaproteobacteria > Puniceispirillales > UBA1172 > JAGWAQ01. The sequence continues at coordinate 2,384 of JAGWAQ010000025.1, read as the reverse complement.
TCAGGCATATATTGACACGTCGCGGGATGAAGTTTCGCTGTCGGATTTCCGCTCGGTCTACAAGATGCTCGATATGGACAAGATCGCGATTGATAACGCCATGTCCGGCACATCGCAAAAATCGGCCAATGTTGGAAAATCGACAACCTGCGAAGCCTGGCGGGACCATATCATCACCACCATGAACGCTGAAAAAGAAAGCGCGTTTAATGGCACGATTGCCGTCGATGGCAACAATTGCGGGTCTGATGATAACCAGTCCACCTGCAACGCCGATGGCACCAAATCCTACAAGCGTGGCCAATTCATGATCTATTGCGCCAATGAATGTTCAACCGTGGAACAATCAACCTTCAAGATCAAAGCCTGCGTGTGCCGAGGTCAGGACAAATGCACCACGGTGGTGGGGACAGCGGCAACAGATTGCACCACCCCGCCGGACGGGAGAACCTGCTGATGATGATCTCTTCTCGCAAACTGCTGGCGGCGTGCGCGTTGCTAAGCCTTGCGCTGGCTGGGCCCGCTGTTGCCGGCGAGCATGATGTATTTGAGATTGGCACAGGCACCATGCCTAACCCGGCCCTGATTGACCCGTCGTCGGCGGATTTGAACCCCGCCGAGGCATTGGGGTCCATGACCAGTTTTAACGATCGCGGCAACTGGGCGGCGTCGACATCCTATGCCCTGGGGGATGAGGTCTCCATCAACGGGCTCAGTTATCTGGCGGTGGAGGCGCATACCTCGTCATCGAGCTTTTCCACCGACGCCACCAGCGGGCGCTGGATTTTGCGGTCAACCTGGGCGCTCAAAGATTTCAACACGTCACGTTTTCTTGGCCTGTCGAGTTATTCCTCGCAAGGGGCCTGGAGCATCGGGACAAATTATGCCCTCGGGGATATGGTGACGTGGAACGGCGTGTCCTATGTTTGCGCAGCTGGCCATAAGGCCGGGGCGGACATCAAGACCGATATTAACAGTGGCCGCTGGATCATGCGGTCCTCCTGCCCGAGCTTGTCGAGCTTCAGTCAGGACACCCCCGTCGGCGCCACCTGTGAAGATTTTGACGCCTATTTCCAGACCGGCACCCAGAGCTTCACGTCCACCACCCGTGTTTATGAAGAGGATGTGGCGGGGTCAGGCGTTCCCGTTGAAGGAACGCTCAAGGTGACGCTGGATTTTGACTGGGATGCCGAAACCGTTGGCGGGAGCGGCACCTTCACCTTGACCAATTACCCGAATATCGACAGTGGCGGTTCGACCTTTAATCTCAGCACACCGTTCACGGGGTATTCCTTCCACCAGAACAACACCTGCGGGCGGTTCAAGCTCTACAGCTATAAAATTTACTCAATCAACAGCTCGACCTGCTACAGCTCCTCGACCTTTGGCTTTGATGCGCATGTCAATTTTCATGAAAAGGACAACAAGTTCATTCCGGTCATCCATTTCACTCCGGCGCTTGAAGCTTCACCGCTCGATAACGTCGAGTTCCTGACCGCGGCCTTTGGTTCGGGTTCATGTTTCAACAGCTCGACCCGGTATTACATCGACGCCGAACGCGGCAGTATGAAATAGGTGGCAACATGAAAGTGATCATCAGTCTTGTTTTGCTGGCCGCCTCGGCGGCGTTGCTCAGCTGGTTTTACCTGGTCGAGGAACCGGCGCCATCGGCGCGGCCGGAGATCAGCGCCGCCAAAATGGAAATTATCAAGAAACGTGACCAGTCGGCGAAAAAAGATCAGGCGCAGGATGCCGCGCTGGCGCAGGACATCGAAGCCATTCGCGCCCGGTTCAGCAAAAGCCACCCGTCAAATTAATCCCCGCGATTACCCCCGATCTTCAGGCCGGGCCCGTCGAAATCACCGCGAATATTG
>JAGWAQ010000025.1:0-494 GCA_021296375.1 Alphaproteobacteria bacterium | reverse complement strand
GATTTATCAAGCCGCGGGAGGTCGATATGCTGACGCCGGAACAGATCGAATTCTACAACACCAATGGCTATGTCGTGGTGGAAAATGTCCTGACCAAGGAAGAGCTCCAGTCCCTTCGTGATGATTTCGCCGGTTGGGTTGACGAAAGCCGCAGCCATGACGGGCCGTTTGGCGAAACGATCGACGGCAAGCCGCGGTTTGATCTTGAAGATGGCCACAGCGCTGAAAAACCGGCCCTTCGTCGCATCAATTCCCCCCATGAGATTTCCGACGCCTATATGCAGGTGATGGCCGATAGCGGCTTGACCGACGCCGTGGCGGATGTCGTTGGCCCTGACGTCAAGCTCCACCACACCAAGATCAATTCAAAACTGCCGGCCCCAAAAACCGCCCTTAAATGGCACCAGGATTTCCCCTTCACCCCCCACAGCAACGACAGTCTGGTGACGGCCTTGTTGATGGTCGATGACGTGACGGAAACCAATGGCCCTCTT
>JAGWAQ010000024.1:27442-30888 GCA_021296375.1 Alphaproteobacteria bacterium | reverse complement strand
TCGATAGGACCGATCCCATGTCAAACCCGCAATATGTCTATACGATGAGCCGCCTCAGCAAAACCTGGCCCGGTGGCAAGGAGGTTTTAAAAGATATTTCCCTGTCCTTTATGCCTGGCGCAAAAATCGGGGTATTGGGGATCAACGGGGCGGGTAAATCCACCTTGCTCAAGATCATGGCTGGCGTCGAAACCGAATTTCAGGGCGACGCCTGGGCCGCTGATGGCATGAAGGTTGGCTATTTGCCGCAGGAACCTGAGCTTAACACATCGCTCAACGTGCTTGAAAACGTCATGCTGGGGATGGGTGAAGCCAAGCAATTCGTCGACCGGTTTAATGAGATCAGCGCCAAATTTGGCGAAGAGATGACCGATGATGAAATGAATGCCTTGATCATGGAACAGTCGGAACTGCAGGAAAAGATTGATGCCGCGGACGCCTGGGACCTTGAGCGCAAAGCGTCGATTGCCATGGATGCCCTGCGGCTGCCGCCATCCGATTGGGGGGTTGAGAATCTGTCAGGGGGGGAGAAACGCCGGGTGGCGCTTTGCCAGTTGCTGTTGTCAGCGCCGGATATTCTTCTGCTTGATGAGCCGACCAACCACCTTGACGCTGAATCCGTCGCCTGGCTGCAGCGTTTTCTTCATGATTTCCCGGGCACCGTCGTGACCATTACCCACGATCGGTATTTCCTTGATGAAGTGGCGGGCTGGATTCTCGAGCTCGACCGCGGTCATGGCATCCCCTATCAGGGCAATTATTCCGGCTGGCTTGAGCAAAAGCAGAAACGTCTTGAGCAGGAGGGACGTTCCGAAGAGGCGCGGATTCGCACCCTTGCCAAAGAACTGGAATGGGTGCGCGCCGCGCCAAAAGCCCGGCAGGCGAAATCCAAGGCCCGCCTCACCGCCTATGAGCAATTGCTGGATGAACAGCATGAGGCCCATGCCGAAACCGCGCGCATCAGCATCCCCCCAGGCCCGCGGCTCGGCAATGTTGTGATCGAAGCCGAAGGCCTGAAAAAAGGGTTTGAGGAAAAGCAGTTGATCGACGGGCTTGATTTCCGTCTTCCCCCGGGGGGGATTGGCGGGGTGGTGGGGCCAAACGGCGCCGGCAAGACCACCTTGTTCCGTATGCTGACGGGGCAGGACACGCCAGATGAAGGGACCCTGAAAATTGGCGAAACTGTTGATCTGGCCTATGTCGACCAGTCGCGCGATACGCTCGAAAATGACAAGAACGTCTGGGAAGTGATTTCCGGCGGTCATGACGAGATTATGCTGGGCAAACGCGCCGTGTCGTCACGCGCTTACGTCGGGCAGTTCAACTTCAAGGGCAGTGACCAGCAGAAAAAGGTCGGGCAATTGTCGGGGGGTGAGCGCAACCGTGTTCACCTTGCGCGGATGCTCAAGTCCGGCTGCAATGTCCTGCTGCTCGATGAGCCGACCAACGATCTTGATGTCGATACCCTGCGGGCGCTCGAAGAAGCCCTGCTTGAGTTCGGCGGTTGCGCGGTGGTGATTACCCACGACCGCTGGTTCCTTGACCGCATCGCCACCCATATTCTGGCGTTTGAAGGCGACAGTCATGTCGAATGGTTTGAAGGCAACTGGCAGGCTTATGAAGAAGATCGCCGCCGTCGCCTCGGGGCCGCCGCCGACCAGCCGACGCGCATCAAGTACAAGCCGATCAGCCGTTAAGGCGTGACCACCTCATAAAAGATCAAGTCAAGGAGTGGTTATTCGAAAGCCGGGGTTATTCCAGGGCCGTGGTTATTTCAGGGCCGCGGTTATTCCGCGGTCTTGATGCTTTGGGCTTGTTCCTTCAAGGCATCAATCAGGGCCTGGAATTTGCCGCCGTTTTGGCGAATGATGGCGGTGTTTTCCTGCTGCTGGGTGATCAGCATGGAGATGTTCTCAACCTCGATATCAATGATCTTGATCGGTTTGCCCGGGCGGGTGCTGATGCGCCAGGACACAACACTGTCGGGGTATTTGCCTGTGATGTCATGGACCATGCCGGAAGCGACGATCAGCTTGTTGCCTTTCGCGACGGCATCCTTGGATGTGTATTCAAGGGTGCGGAACTGCTCGAACTGGGTTTCGGCCAGCGACAGCAAAACTTCACGGAAGGCCAGTTTATATTCCGCTTTTTCCGCGTCGGTGGCTTTCCGCCAGGCTTGCCCTGCCGCAAAGCGGGCAATGGTGTTGTAGTCAAAAAACTCGTCAATAATGGCGTTGGTTTCGGCCCGAACTTCTTCAGGGGTGGGTTCCGCCGCGACAACGGTCTGGATGCGTTCCACCAGATTTTCAACCAGTGTGGTGCCTTCCGCCAGTCGCGGGTCGGCGCTGGCCGGGGCGATCATGACCACCGCCAGAAGAAGGGATAATGTCGCATGACGAAGAGCAGAAAACATCAAGAAAGCCCCTAAAAGTTAGTTTTCATCAAGAAAGTCATCAAACGCCTTATCGGCATCTGACGGCGCGGCTGAATTCAGCCCAACGATCTGACCATCACGATACTGGAAATACAACGACCGTGTTTTGGCATAAGGGTCAATGGCATTGTATTTAATGTCATTGATCTGTTCATAGTTGTTGCCTCGGAACGTCACGATTGAGGTGGGGGTGGAGGCCATGCGGATGGTGTCGGCGGTCGGCTCCCCCATAAACCCAAGCGGATTGGTGACCGCATCAACAACCCAGCCGACATGCGACCGTGTTGTGCCGGGACCAAGCAAAGGCATCACCACATAATCGCCTTGGGGGACATTCCATACCGCCATGGTCTGGCCGAAATCTTCCGGTTCGGGATCATCATCATTTTCCGTCAGGTCGGCAAACCCCAGGGTCAGGCCATTGATGAGGAATTGGATGGTCGCCAGAGCGGCGTTTTCATATTTGCCCTGAAAGGTCGAGTTGACCGCCGTCGAGGGATAGGACGTCCAGGTGGCGTGATTCGTGAGCGCGGTCTGAACACCATCCGGCAGGGCGCGGTAGCCGCGAGCGACAGGCTCAAGCACGACATCATCTACCGCCATGTTAAATTCAAAAACCTTGCGGTTGGTGTTTTCATAGGGGTCGCGGTTGTCCGAAACAATTTCGGGCGACGTTGCGCTGCATCCGGCTAGAACCAGCGTCATGACACTCAACAATTTACGCACAAGATCACCTCGATAAAAACTTTAGTCAAATTAGGCAAAGGGGCAGGTAAAATCAACATTATTTGATGGATCATCCCTTAACAATAAGGTCAAATTCAGGCAAGGCCACGCCGCTGCCACCCGTGGTGCAGGCCATCAGTATCAAGGGCAGGGTAAGCTGATATTGAGGTGAATTTGCCGGAATATTGCTGAATAATTGCCGGAAATTTAACGGGAAATTAAAGGTCGGGGGCTACCCCCCATCTGTCCCCCATGCTACATAGAAAGCATGAACGATGATCTTTCT
>JAGWAQ010000024.1:3513-27195 GCA_021296375.1 Alphaproteobacteria bacterium | reverse complement strand
GGTGGAGCAGGTCTGGGTTGGCACCTTCCATGGCCTGGCGGCGCGGATATTGCGGCGTCATGCCGAACTGGTGGGGCTGAAGCCGAATTTCACCATTCTGGATACCGATGACCAGCTCCGTCTCATCAAACAATTGATGGAAGCCAACGGCATTGACCCGAAACGCTTTCCGCCAAGGGGGATGCTGGCCACCATCAGCCGCTGGAAGGACAAGGGGCTTACCCCGGACAAGGTCAACCCGTCAGAAGAAGCGGAGCTGGCGGAAGGCACCGGCGGGGATCTGTACAGCCAATACCAGACCCGCCTGAAAGAGCTGAACGCCTGTGATTTCGGTGATCTGCTTTTGCATAACCTGACCATTTTCAATGACCATCCGGACGTGCTGGCCGAATACCACGGGCGCATCACCCATATCATGGTGGATGAATACCAGGACACCAATGTCTGCCAGTATTTGTGGATACGTCTTCTGGCGCAAAAGAACCGTAACCTGTGTTGCGTGGGGGATGATGACCAGTCGATTTACGGCTGGCGCGGGGCTGAAATCACCAACATGCTGCGGTTTGAGGAAGTTTACCCCGAAGCTGAAGTCATCCGCCTTGAGCAGAATTACCGTTCAACGGGGCATATTCTTGAGGCCGCCTCAGCGCTTATCCAGAACAATGAATCCCGTCTTGGCAAATCACTCTACACCAGCATCGAGAAGGGTGAGCAGGTGGTCGTCTCCGGCTTTTGGGATGGCGGCAGTGAAGCGCGGGATATCGCCGATAAAATCGAAAGCCTCGTCCGCCGAAGCCAGACGGAATATAACGAGGTCGCGGTGCTTGTCCGAGCCGGTTATCAAACCCGCGAATTTGAAGAACGCTTTATCCAGATCGGCCTGCCGTATCGAGTCGTGGGGTCTAAATTCTACGAACCCCAGGAAATCCGTGATGCCATTGCCTATCTTCGGGTGATCGCCCAGCCGGCGGATGACCTGGCGTTTGAACGCATCATCAACACCCCTCGTCGCGGCATTGGAACAGCAACGATCCAGACCATTCACCAGCTCGCCCGGGCGCAAGCCATGCCGATGCTGGCGGCGGCGGAAATGCTGCTCACCACCGATGAGCTGAAGCCCGCCGCCAAACGCAGCTTGACCCAGATCGTCAATATGTTCATCCAGTGGCGGCAGGACGCCGCCGCGATGGCCCATACTGATCTGGCCATGAAAGTGCTGGATGAAAGCGGGTACACCGCCATGTGGCAGGCGCAGAAAACACCGGAAGCCGAAGGGCGGCTCGAAAACCTGAAGGAACTGGTCTCCGCCATGGAAAGTTTCGATAATCTCGAAGGCTTCCTTGAGCATATTTCCCTTGTCATGGATGGCGATAACGACTCGCGCGAAGGCGAAGTCACGCTCATGACCTTGCACGCCGCCAAAGGGCTGGAATTTGATGTCGTCTTCCTGCCCGGCTGGGAAGAGGGCATTTTCCCGTCGCAACGCACCCTTGATGAAAAAGGCGGCAGTGGCCTTGAAGAAGAACGTCGCCTGGCTTACGTCGGGATCACCCGCGCGCGCCGGAAATTATTCATCTCCTACGCTTCGTCGCGGCGTGTTCACGGGCTTTGGCAAAGCGCGGTGCCGTCACGGTTTGTGGGCGAATTGCCGGAAGAGAACATTAATGAAGATATCGAACAGGGCATGATCAGCGCCACCAACGCTCGCCCGAATACCGATTTCGCCCAGCTTCAGCCGTCGGCGGCGTCAGGTTATGGCCCTGGTTGGGCGCGGTTGCAGGAACGGCGGAAATCCGGCTTCACCCCCGCGCGTCCTCCCGCTGAAGGGGCGCAGGTGATCGCCGGTCTGTCGGAATATGAGGTCGGTGATCGCGTCTTCCACCAGAAGTTCGGCAATGGCAATGTCCGGTCAGTGGAAGGCGACAAGCTCAATATCGCGTTTGACAAGGCGGGCCAGAAAAAGGTTGTGGCGAGTTTTGTTGAACTGGTCAGAAAGGGCGGATGATGACAGATCTCTGGCAAATCAGCTTGACGGTAACAGATCAAGCCGATGTCTTTTCCGAAATGATCGACGCCGCCGTTGATGCCGAAACCTTATCCACCCATCGTGACCATGATGACGAGCCCTGGCAGGTGATGCTGATCACCACCCATGCGCCGGATAAGGCGGCGGTTGCACGCGCGATTGGCGAGGCTGAACGCATCACCGGTCTGGCGGCGTCAGGGCTTTCGGTTGTGGGGTTGCCGCCGACGGATTGGCTGGCGGAAAACCGCAAATCTTTCCCGCCGCTTGATATCGCCAGTTTCTGGATTTACGGCAATTACGTCACCGACCCTGTGCCCGACGGTAAAATCGGCCTGAAGATCGACGCTGGCGAGGCGTTTGGTTCCGGCACCCATGCCACCACCCATGGTTGCGTCGCGATGCTGGAGCGGCATTGCCCCGCCATTGAAGGGCTGACGATCGCGGATATCGGCTGCGGTTCGGGGATTCTGGCCATGGCGGCGGCAAAGCTCCACCCCCAGGCGGTGATCATCGCGGTTGATAATGACCCGATCGCGGTTGAGGTGGCGGCGCAGAATTGCGCGGATAATGACGTGGGCTTCATCAAAACCGGCCTGTCTGATGGCTATAAGGCGGAGCTGGTGCAATCCCATGCCCCTTATGACGTCATCCTGGCCAATATCCTGCCCAATCCATTGATCGAGATGTCCGAGGATGCCGTCGCGGCCCTGGCGGCGGACGGGGTTATTATTCTGTCGGGGTTGATGACCATGCATCGCGACAAGGTGGTGACGGCTCATGAAAGCCTGGGGCTGCGGTTGATTGACCACATGGTGGTCAACGATTGGGTGACGTTGGTGATGGGGCGGGCATGACCAGCGCGCGTCTTCAATCGCTGCGGGAAGAGCTGGCGCGTTGCGGGGCTGACGCGGTGTTGATCCCGCGCGGGGATTGCTTTCAGGGGGAAGAGGTGCCGGCGTCGGAAGATCGCCTGGCGTTCATCAGCGGCTTCACCGGTTCAGCCGGTGTCGCGGTGGTGACAAAAGACAAGGCCGCCTTGTTCAGCGACGGCCGCTACACGATCCAGATGGCAGCGGAAACCACCAGCGACTGGTCCTGCCACACCATGCCCGAAGCCAGCGTCACCGCCTGGCTTAAAGATAATCTGACGGCGGGGGCGGTGGCGATTGACCCTTGGCTGATGACCTTGTCTTCCTATCGCCAGTTTCAAAAAGCCTTTACCGATAGCGGGCTTTCGGTGATGAAGCTGGACCATAACCTCGTTGACGTGATCTGGCCTGACCGCCCGTTGCCGCCGTCGCAACCGGCCTGGGATTACCCCCAGCAATATCAAGGCCAGTCGCGGCAAGAAAAGATCACCGCCGCCATCACGCAACTCAAGGATAGCGGCGCCCGTCAGATGCTCATCACGGGGCCGGACCAGCTCAACTGGCTGCTCAATATCCGCGGCAATGACATTCCCCATTCGCCGCTGTTTCTGGCCTTTGGCTTGCTCAGGGATGACGGCACGGTGGTGATCTTCACCGAGGATGATCGCGTCAAGTCGATTGACCAAAATGCCCTGACCGTTATTCCGCCATCGGATATGCTTGACCATCTGGCGGGGTTGAGCCGAATGACCATCGCCATTGATCCTGCCACCTGCCCTTACGTGCTGGCCGATCTTCTGGATGGCCAGACGGTGGAAGCCGCCAGCATCATCACCGCCCTCAAGGCGCGCAAGAACCCTGTTGAAATCGCAGGCGTTCACCATGCCCATCGCCGTGATGCGGTGGCGATGGTGCGGATGCTGGCGTGGCTGGACGCGTCTTCCGGCTTGCGTGAAGTGGATGTCGCGGAAAAACTGCTTGAGCTTCGGGCTGAGGTCGACGGCTTCATCAGCGCCAGTTTCGCCACCATTTGCGGGTCAGGGCCGAATGGCGCGATTGTCCATTACCGCGCCGAAGAGGGGTCGGATTCCGAAATCCTCACCGATACGCTGTGCCTGATCGACAGTGGCGGGCAGTATCTTGACGCCACCACCGACATCACCCGAACCGTCGCCATCGGGGAGCCAACGGCGCAGATGCGGCATGACTTCACCCATGTGTTGAAAGCTCATATTGCCCTTGATCAGGCGGTCTTCCCGAAAGGCACCACCGGCGCGCAGCTTGATGCCATTACCCGCGCGCCCCTGTGGGCGGCGGGGATGGATTTTGCCCATGGCACGGGGCATGGGGTCGGTTGTTGCCTTAATGTTCATGAAGGGCCAGCCAATATTTCCAAGCGCGGCACGGTTGCCCTTGAAGCAGGGATGGTTTTGTCCAATGAACCGGGGCATTACATCGAAGGCCAATATGGCATCCGCATTGAAAACCTGCTGGTCGTCCGCCCTGAAGACGGGCGCGAGGGCTACCTCGGGTTTGACCATGTCACCCTTGTGCCGATGGACAGGCGCCTGATTGATCTTGCCCATCTGACTTCAGACGAACTACGCTGGCTCAACGATTATCACGCCCGGGTCGCTGAGGTGATCCGGCCTCTTGTCGTTGATCGTGGTGATGACGACGTGCTGGCGTGGTTTGACGCCGCCACGCAACGCATTTAACCGCCGATCAGGGCCAGCCATTCGTCTTCTGTCAGGATTTCTACGCCAAGTTCCTGCGCCTTGCGGGCCTTGCTGCCGGCATCAGCCCCCACCACCACAAGATGGGTTTTCGCCGACACCGACCCGGCGACTTTAGCCCCCAGGCTTTCGGCGCGGGCTTTGGCTTCGGCGCGGCTCATGCGCGCCAGGGTTCCCGTGAAGACGACGGTTTTGCCGGACACCGGGCTATCTTCCTCCACGGCTTCGGGTTCGATCGGGGTAATGTGGGAAAGCAAATCCCGAATGGCGGTGATATTGGCGGCATCGGTGAGGAACCGCACCAGATCCCCCGCCACGCTGTCGCCGATCTGATCAATCCGCGTCAAGTCATCCCAGGCGTCGCCATCAAAGTCCCTGGCCGCATCCGCCGCGTTCAGGAGATTGTCAACATTCAGGTAATGCCGTGCCAGCAGTTTCGCTGTCGCCTGCCCGATTTGCCGGATCCCCAGGCCATAGATGACGCGATCAAGATCGATCTGCCGCCGCTGGTTGATGGCATCGGCAAGGTTATCGGCTGACAACGCTCCCCAGCCTTCACGTTCGGCCAGCAGAGCGGTTTTTTCCGGCAGGGTGAAAATATCGGCAGGGGCGGTGAGCAGCCCGTCGCGATGCAATTCTTCCACCAGCTTGGCGCCAAGGCCTTCGATATCAAACGCATCACGGGAGACAAAATGCTTGAGCCGTTCGACGGCTTGCGCCGGGCAGGACAGCTCGCCCGTGCAGCGGCGCACCGCTTCGCCTTCAGGGCGGCGCGCAGGATTGCCGCAAGCGGGGCAGGTGTCGGGAAAGGTGAAGTCTTCGGCATGATCAGGCCGCTTGTCCAGCACCACATCCAGCACTTGCGGGATGACATCTCCGGCGCGCTGGATGGTGACGTGATCCCCGATCTTGATGCCTTTTTCGATAATGTAATCTTCGTTATGCAAGGTCGCGTTCGACACCACCACCCCGCCAACCGTGACAGGCTTGAGCCGCGCGACCGGGGTCAAGGCGCCGGTCCGCCCGACCTGAATATCAATGCCCTCCAGCACGGTGGTGGCTTTTTCGGCGGGGAATTTATGGGCAATGGCCCAGCGCGGGGATCGGCTGACTTGCCCCAGCCGCGCCTGCCAGTCATGGCGATCAACCTTATAGACGACGCCGTCTATATCGTAATCAAGCTCAGCCCGCGCCTCACCAATGCGCCGATACTGCAACAGCGCGTCATCCATGGTGGGGCAAAGCGCGCTCATGGGGTTGACGACAAATCCCCATGCCGACAATTGCGCCAGATATCCGCTATGGGTTTCCGCTACGCTTTCGGCGATTTCCCCCGAGGCATAGGCAAAGAATTTCAGCGGTCGGGAGGCGGTGATGGAGCTGTCCTTCTGCCGCAATGACCCCGCCGCCGCGTTGCGCGGATTGGCAAAAACCTTTTCCCCTGCCGCCGCCTGTTTTTCATTAAGGGCAATGAAATCCGCTTTATTGATGAAAATTTCGCCGCGCACCTCAACCACGTCGGGCGCGTCGCCCGCCAGCTTTTCGGGAATATCCCGAATGGTGCTGACATTGGCGGTGACGTCTTCGCCCTCCTGCCCGTCGCCGCGCGTGACGGCCTGGGTAAAGCGGCCGTTTTCATAGCGCAGGTTGATGGACAGCCCGTCGATTTTCGGCTCAACGGAATAGGCAACAGGCTCTTCATCCGCAAGGCTCAGGAAGCGGCGGATGCGGGCGTCGAATTCATGGGCGTCATCATCATCAAAAGCGTTGCCGAGCGACAGCATTGGCACGCGATGGGCTTGCTTGGTGAAACCGGATTTCGGCGCCGCCCCGACTTTTTTTGAGGGCGTGTCGGCGCGCACCAGATGAGGGAAGGCGGCCTCCAGTTGCGCGTTGCGCTTGACCAGCGCGTCGAATGCCGCGTCGGAAATTTCCGGCGCGTCCTCGCCATGGTAAAGGGTGTTGTGGCGGGTGATCTCTTCCGCCAGTCGCGCCAGTTCAGCTGAAGCTTCAAGGTCGGTCAGCCCGGTCACATCATCATGCTCTGCCATGGGTCAGCTCGTCTCCATCAGGCGGAGCGCGGCGGCGCGGGCTTCCGGCGTGATGGTGGCCCCTGACAACATGCGGCTGATCTCCTCCAGCCGTTCATCAGATTGCAGCGGTTCGGCAGAGCTGATCATGCCATCATCGGTGTTGCTTTTTGAAATGCGGAAATGGTACCGCCCCCGCGACGCCACTTGCGGCGAATGGGTGATGACAATGCTTTGGGTGTCTTCGCCAAGTCGCGACAACCGGTCCCCGACGGCGGCGGCGACAGCCCCGCCCACGCCACTGTCGACTTCATCGAAAATCAATGTCATGGGGGCCGATGTATCGGCCAGCACCACCTTGAGGGCGAGCAGGAAACGTGCCAGTTCCCCCCCCGACGCGATGCGGTCGATGGGGCCTGTCTTCATGCCGGGGTTGGTGTTGGCCTCAAACCTGATCTGGTCCATGCCATGCGGCCCCCATTTGTCTTCAGGCAAGGCCTCGATCATGGTGATGAATTGGGCTGATTCCAGTTTCAGGGGCGGCAGTTCGGCCATGACCTTGGCATCAAGACCTTGCGCCGCGGCTTTGCGGGTTTCGGACAGGGCGATGGCATGGTCACGGAAAACCCGCGCGGCTTCGGCTTCGGCGTTGGTCAACTCGGCGATCCCGCCGGACTGGTCATCAAGCCCCGCCAGTTTTGTCGCCAGCTCTTCATGGATGCGCGGCAATTCATCAACCGTGACGTTATGCTTGCGGGCCTGATTGCGCAGGGCATGGAGGCGGTCTTCGACTTCCGCCAGCCGCCCCGGGTCCCCGTCGAGTTTATCGCGGGCGTCGGTGATGGCGTTCACCGCTTCGTCAAGTTCAGCATCGACCCGCGCCAGCGCATCGCTCAATGGCGTCAAGATCGTGCTTGCGGTTTCCAGGGCGCGGTCAACGGTCTTGCCCGCGGCGGCGACAATGCTCACCGCGCCACCTTCGGCGCCAAGCCCGGCTTCCACCTGCGCCAGCACATCGGCAATTTTGCTGACATTGGACAGCACCCCGCGTTCTTCCGTTAGCTTGTCTTCCTCGCCTTGTTCCGGCGACAGGTCATCCAGTTGACCGACGGCGTCGCGCAGCCAGTCCTCATCGGAACGTGCCTGGGCGAGATCAGCAAGTGCTGATTGCAACCGCGTGTTGAGTTCGCGCCAGTTGTGGTAGGCGGCGGCGGTGGCGGCGGCTTGCGCTTCGGCATTGGCGTAACGGTCAAGCAAGCTGCGGTGGGTGTTGATATCAAGCAACCCCCGGCCTTCGAACTGGCCCTGGATTTCGACCAGATTATCCCCCACCTGACGCAGCAATGTTGCGGAAACAGGGGTGTCGTTGATCAGGGCGGGGGATTTGCCCTCGCGCAATTGCCGCCGCAGGATGATCTCACCATCAGAGGCAATGCCCGCGTCTTCAAGAATATCCAGCACCGGGTGGCCCGGCTCGACATGGAACATTGCGCCGACTTCGGCACGGTCACTGGCGCGGCCGATCAAGCTGAAATCAGCGCGGCTCCCGAGGGCCAGGCCAAGCGCATCAAGAAGGATGGATTTGCCGGCGCCGGTTTCCCCCGTCATGACCGTCAGCCCCGACCGGAACTCAAGGTCCAGATGGCTGATCAGAACAACATTGCGGACAGACAGGCGAGACAGCATCACTTAAAACAGATTGATGGCACGATCCAGGAATTGTTCAAACAACGCTGGTTCGTGGTTTGTTTCAGGGTCATCGATAAGGCGCAGCATGCGTGCGGTCCAGATGGAATCCGGATAATTGTATTTCAGCACGGCCCCGGCGCGCGTGGCTTCTTCGTCGATCCCAAGGGCGAGGTAAGCTTCAACAATCCGGTAGAGCGCTTCCGGCACCTGGTTGGAGGTGTCGTAATCTCTGACGACGGTGGAAAACCGGCGGATGGCGGCGGCATAATGCTCACGCTTGACGTAGAACCGCCCCACCGCCATTTCCTTGCCCGCAAGGTGGCTGTTGGTCAGGTCATACTTGAGCTGGCCGTCCCGCGAATACTCGCTGTCAGGAAAACGCTTGAGCAGGGCTTCAAAGGCTTCACGCGCCTTCAGCGTCATGCCGGCGTCGCGTTCAACATCGACGATCTGCTCGTAATAGGACATGGCCTTCAGGTAAAAGGCGTAATCAACATCTTCATGGGCAGGGTTAAGTTCAATGCACCGGTCGAGGGCAGGGATCGCGGCGGCGTAATTGTTGCTCTGGTAAAGCGCCCAGGCGGACATCAGTTGCGCGCGCGTCGCCCATTTTGAATAGGGGTGCTGGCGCTCGACCTCATCAAATTTTTCAGGCGCCAGTTTGATCTCACCCGTCGTCGCTTCATCCATGGCGATATTATAAAGTTCTTCAGCTGATCGTTCGATCTGCACAAGACTGTCGTCAGCGGCACAGGCGCCCAGCACCATGATGAGGGCGACGGACCATGATCGCGCGGGTGACAACCGACGGCGGGTGGCGGTATCGCGTGAAAGAGCGTTGCGAATGGTCATGCCTTGAGGCTCCGTGAATACATATGAAGCAAGATGCGCTTCAGACTAACCTTGTTGCCTTCAGCCGAAACGGCATCAACGACGTTCTTAACATACGATGAAGCGCCGTTAAGGGGAAGGGGGATAAATAGGGTAAAAACGGATTTAACGGCGTTTTCAGGCAAAGGCCGGAACGGGTTCGGCCTCCGTTGCGGCGGGCGCAGGACTGGCGATTTCAGCCGCATCAACGACGATCCAGGCGCTTTCGTCCTGCAACAGGGCTTCCAGCAGTTTATTGTTGACGGCGTGGCCAGGCTGACTGCAGCGGATATGGCCGATCAACGGCAGGCCCGCGAGTGACAAATCGCCAATGCAATCGAGCGTCTTGTGGCGTACAAATTCATCGGTAAAGCGCAAGCCGCTCTCATTGAGCAGGGTGCCGTTATCCACCACATAGCCGGCGGCGCGCATTTTGGTCAGGTCCTTGTAAAGGCAGAAGGTCCGTGCAGGCGCCAGTTCGTTTTCAAAACTGCCGTCATCATGGACGTAAAAATACTGGGATTTGCCGATCAGCGGGTCATCAAAATCAATGGTGACGTCGATTTCCAGACGGTCGGACGGGCTGATGCTGGCTTCTGACCGTTCGGTCTTGATGCGCACCGGCTTGATGACTTTGATGTATTTGCGCGAGCTGTTCAGGAGTTCGATCCCAGCGTCATTGATCATCGCGCAGAACAAGGACGAGCTGCCATCCATGGCGGGAAGTTCTGCGGCGTTGACATCAACAAAAGCGTTATCAACACCGAGGCCGGCAAAAGCTGCCATCAGGTGTTCAATCGTCCCGATCGCCACGCCATCGTCGTTCATGATACGGGAATTAAGCATAGTGTCGGCGATATTGCCGCTGACCGCTTTAATGGCGGTTTCAACACTGCTGACATCGGTGCGGCGAAACACAATGCCGGTATCGGCAGGCGCCGGACTGATCTTGATATCGACGAGACGAGCTGAATGAAGACCGATGCCGCTTCTGGACACGCTTTTGGTGAGCGTCGTTTGGAAGGGTTGGCTGATGTACATAGGGGGTCTTCTCAGGTCGGTTTGTATTGGGCTGGTGGTATTAGAATGTTGGTATTTGGGTATTTGGTATTGGGGTATGTGGTGTTCAAATTATGGCATCAACAGCGGATATCCACCCGCCAAATATAGAAAAATGGCCGGGTGGTATCAAATCACGAATGGTTACCGATTGTTGCAATCGGTAACCGTATCGTGCTTAAGCTAAGCTATTGGATTTCATGCCAGAATCCTTAGTTGGCTTGACGACGCAGAAACGCGGGGATGTCAAGGTCCTCATCCACACCTGCGCGATTGATTTCCAACTGCGGTTGTGATGTCGGCTTCAGCGACGCGATCCCGGTTGCGGGTTGTTGCGGCTGTTCTGAAGCGATGTCATCACCGCTGGCATTGTCGCCATCTGCTGCCGGTGCCGCTGGTGCCGCCGGGGCGTCCATTGAGGCATCCGCTGGGGCATCCATTGAGGCATCCGCTGTCATGATGGTGACGGTATCCATGGCGAGGCTGTCTTTGGCGGAAACGCGATCTTCATCACGAGTCTCAAGGACAGGTTCTTCGGCTGGTGTCGCCCCCGAAGTTGCAGCCGGAGTTGCTGAAGATTTTGACGAGAACATCATCCGTGACAGATGGCCAATCAAGCTTTTCGGGCCGTCCTGCTGTTCGGCTTTTGGCTCTTCTTCGGGAATGTCAACGGTCGGACGCATGATGAACGGGGCGTCGGCGGTTGTCGCCTCTGGCTCTTCCCTGACGCTGGTGTCGGCATCAGCGTCCTGAGCGGCCAGTTCAGCTTCCATTTCAGCTTTGGCGATTTCCATTTCAGCCATCATGTCTTCGATGTCATGCTGTTCAGGGGCCGGGGTTTCGGCTTCCGTCGCATCGGTCATCACAGCGGACGGGGCCTGCGCTTCCGTCATGTCAGTTTCAACCGGGCCAGTTTCAACCATGTCAGTTTCAACCGGGCCTTCAACCGGGCTGGTCAGCTCAAACGGGATGTCATCGTGATCGGTGATGATGCTGTCAGCGCTGGCATCATCCATTGCCGGTTCCATCTCTGGCGCCATTTCTTGAGTCATCTCGGGTGCCATTTCGGGAGCAGGCGTGGCCGCGGTCATGAAGCTGGGCTGTGGACGCGGTGTTGCCAGTGGCGCGCTATGGGCCGGGCGATTGGCCATGGCCTGGGCTTCCATGCCGGTGGCGACAACGGAAACCCGCATGATGCCTTCCATTTTATCATCAAGGGCCGAACCGAAGATGATGGTGGCGTCACTGTCGACTTCACGGCGGATATGGTTGGCGGCTTCATCGACTTCAAACAAGGTCATGTCCTTGCCGCCGGTGATGTTGATCAGCACCGCTTGCGCGCCGCTCATGGTGGTTTCATCCAGCAGCGGGTTGTTGATGGCGGCTTCCGCGGCGTTGGTGGCACGGTTTTCGCCCGAAGCTTCGCCGGTGCCCATCATGGCCTTGCCCATTTCGGACATGACCGTGCGGATATCGGCGAAATCAAGGTTGATGTTGCCCGGCTTGATCATCAGGTCAGTTACACCGCAGACGCCTTTGTGGAGAACTTCATCCGCCATCGCAAACGCATCGGCAAAAGTCGTCCGCTCATTGGCGAGTCGGAACAAATTCTGGTTCGGGATGATGATCAGCGTATCGACATAGGCCTGCAATTCTTCAATGCCTGTGGTGGCCTGACCCATGCGCTTCTGACCTTCAAAGTCGAACGGCTTGGTGACAACGCCAACCGTCAGGATGCCGCGTTCGCGGGCGGCTTTCGCGATCACCGGGGCGGCGCCGGTACCGGTGCCCCCGCCCATGCCAGCGGTGATGAACACCATGTGGCAATCGGCCAGTTCAGCCATGATGTCATCAAGGCTTTCTTCGGCAGCGATGCGGCCGATTTCAGGTTGCGAGCCAGCACCAAGACCCTGGGTCTGGGCGCGGCCAAGCTGGATCTTGCGAGTCGCAAGGGACCCGGCGAGCGCTTGCCCGTCGGTATTGGCAACCAGGAAGTCTACCCCTTCCAGGTCAGCGGCTATCATATTGTTGACGGCATTGCCGCCAGCCCCGCCAACACCGATGACGGTGATTTTGGGACGAAGTTCCTGCGTAGATGTCGGAACAGAAATATTGAGAGTCATGGCATGATCTCCTTTGCTCAATTCCACCGGCATGCCGGTGATGGATGACCGGGCCTGCACGCGGCAGGACAAGTCGATTGTGGTGACCGGGCATCACCGTTGACCTTATTGGCCCGGGTTATCAGGGGCATGCCCCCGAATGGCATTGGGCAGATGATGGGATGAAACGTCATCATCACCAGCCCCTAAATATGGTTGTTGAACCAGTCGGTGATGCGATTAAGCATCCCGCTGCGTTCGCCGCGGTCATTTTCACGGCGCGGTTCAAGCTGTTGTTCAACACTGGCGTAGCGGAGCAACCCGGCGGCGGCGGAAAACGCCGGGCCACGGGTGGCATCAGCCATGCCGATAATGCCGATCGGTTTGCCGACCCGCACCGAGCGACCAAAAATGGTGCTGACGTATTCCGTCATCCCCGCCAGTTGCGAGGCGCCCCCTACGAGAATGACGCGCTGGCCCGCGGCGGTGGCAAAACCGCTTTGCTCAAGCCGCTTCATCAGCAGCTCGAAAATCTCTTCCACACGGGGGCGGATGATGTCGCCAAGATAGCCTATTTCGACTTGTTGCGGCGTGTCGTTGGTGTTTTCGCCAATCATCGGCATGGTGATCATGTGGTCACTATCGCCACCGGCGGTGAGAACAGAGCCATGCAGGCTCTTGATCCGTTCCGCTTCATCAACAGGCGTGGAAAAGGCGCGGGCGACGTCAGAGGTGACATGCTGGCCGCCAACAGGGATGGCGTCGGCATAAACCAGATGCCCTTCCATGAAAATCGACAAGCTGGTGACGCCCGCCCCCATTTCAATCACCGTTGCGCCAAGGTCTTTTTCATCCTCCACCAGCGACGACAGCCCCGCCACATAGCAGGAGGACGCAAAGCGTTCGACCATCACATGATTGCGTTCCACGACGGTGGTCAGGTTGTTGATGGTGCCTTCGGAAGCGGTGATCACCGAGAGATCCCCCCCCAGTTTGCGGCCACGCATGGTCAGGGGGTCGCGGATGCCTTTGACGCCGTCGAGGATATATTGCAACGGCAGGCGATGCAGCACCACGCGCCCCGCCGCTTCCTTGACATCAAGATCCATGCGGTGAATGCGGGCGATGTCACGGAAGGTGACTTCGCCGCTGGCGACTTCGGTTTCATGGCGACGCAAGATTGACATTTGGGTGCCGCCGGAAACGCTGACGCAGACGCGATCGATGGTAAATCCGGCCATGCCTTCGGCCGCCTCGATGGTTTTGCCAACAGCAACACTAAGGGCTTCGATATCCACCACCTCACCATTGCGCATGCCATGGGAAGCGTGTTGGCCAATGCCTTTCACCACGGGGCCGGTTGAGCCGTCATTTTCAGCGATCAGGCAGGCGATTTTCGAGGTGCCGATATCAAGGGCGGCAATGACGCCACTGCGCTGACGGTTGGGTTTCCGGATCACGGCTTTACGGTAAGATGACGTCATGTGCTGCTTCCTTTGGTGACGGTTGAACGCGACGGTCGGATGACAATTTTGTTGGGAACGCGCAGGTCAATATTGATGACGTCGCGTTTGGTCAGGCGATGTTCACGATCCATCGCCGCCAGTTTTGACCATGCCCCGGCGGTGTCTCTTTCAGGCAGCTGGATGCGAATGTTGTTGCGCAGATAAACATCCCAGCGGCGGTTGGATTGATAGGTCAGGGACCAGACATCAGCGAACAACTGGCTTTGCTGTTTCAGCAGGGTCAGGATTTCAGCGGCGTTTTCAGGCGCGTTGGGGCCTTTGACCACAGGCAAATGGGTAAAGTCTTCAGCTTTGACGCCAGCGATGATGGTGCCGGTGTGATCGATCACATGATGACCGGCGTCATCCTGATAAAGCGCGAGGGCCTGGCGTTCATCCAGCGTCACCACCAGCTTTGCGGGCAGGACACGCTCAACCTGCGCGCCACGGACCCAGCCAAGGGCAGTGATGTTGTGGTGAATGCGGTCAAGATCGAGGGTCAGCATCGGGTCATACCAGGGGGTTCCGATGGCGTTGATCAGTTCTGCTTCCGTGGTGTTGACGCGCCCTTTGATGATGATCTCCTCAAGCCGCAAGCCGGAATCAACGGAAAATTCAATCGCCTGTGCCTGCAAGGGCGTGCGCCAGAGATAGCCGGTAAAGCCCGTCAGGGCGACGGCAAAGGCCAGGCCTGCAAACCCCGCAAGGCGGACCCCCCGACGTTTGTAAAACGGCAGTTTTTCCATCGGGCGTCCTGATGACATGCGGTAGAGGTTCAGTCGCATTGCGCCACCTCCAGCAACTGATCCACCAGCTCATCCATTGACGTGCCGAGATACGCGGCTTGCTCCGGCACCAATGAGGTCGCGGTCATGCCGGGCTGGGTGTTGATCTCCAGCATGAAAACCTCACCGCTGCGATCGTTCCAGCGGAAATCCGACCGGCTGACGCCGCGGCACCCCAACCCGCGATGGGCAAGCGACGACCACAGCATCACCTGATCAAAAATATCATCAGGGATATCGGCAGGCAGTTGGTGTTGCGAGCCGCCGGTTTCATATTTCGCCTGATAGTCATAAAACGCATTGCCCTGGGTGATCTCGGTCACCGTCAGGGGTTCGCCTTCCAGCACAGCGACCGTCAGCTCACGGCCGGGGATCATCGGTTCGGCCATCAAGTCCGTGCCTTCAGGCCAGGTGCTGTAGCTCGGGATCTCGTCTGCGCTTGAGGTGATGACAACGCCGATGGAACTGCCGTCGTTGCGCGGCTTGATGACCACAGGCCCGTCATGATCGACATGAATATCATCATCATTGATGGTGAAATCGAGGTCATCAGGAAAGCGGATGCCGAGGTGGCGCAGGGCGTTTTTGGTGGCGGGCTTGTCCATGGCAATGGCGGAGGCCAGAAGCCCGCTGTGGGTGTAGGGGATTTCCATCAGGTTCAGCAGCCCCTGAACATTGCCGTCTTCGCCCATCTGGCCATGCAGGGCGTTGAAGACCCGCGCCGGTTTGGCGGCGATCAGGTCGGCCGCCAGATGACGGGTGACTTCAAGGCATTCGGCATCCCAACCGATTTTCAGGGCTGACTTCAGGCAAGCGGCGGCGGAATTGCGTGAAACTTCCGCTTCCGCGGTCCAGCCCCCCATCAAGATGAGGGTCTTGCCGGAACGATCAATATCTCGAACATCAACCGTCATGAAACGCTCCATTATCTTGCCGGTCCATATCTTCTGGCGTTAAGCCGATGCGACGGATTTCCCAGCGCAGCTCGACGCCGGAATTGGCTTTCACCCGGGCGCGCACATTTTCACCCAGCTCTTCGATATCCCTGGCGCTGGCGCCGCCGGTATTGATGAGGAAATTGCAATGCTTGTCCGACACCATGGCCTTGCCGTTTTGCAGCCCCCGGCAGCCCGCGGCGTCGATCAATTGCCAGGCTTTGTCCGGGGCGGGGTTGGCAAAAGTTGATCCGCCGGTGCGCACGCCGCGCGGCTGGGCGTCACCACGGCTGGCGACGATGTCTTTCATGCGGGCGCGAATCTCGTCCTTGTCGCCAGCGCGGGCTTGCAGTGTGGCCTGGGTGAAAATCCAGTCGGAAGGGGCGCCGGAATGACGATAGGCCATGCCCATGTCGTCAGGGGTGGCGTGGTGGACCACGCCGTTGCGGTCAAGGGCCGTGGCGGTGATGGTCACGTCCTTGAATTCCGCGCCGTAAGCGCCGGCGTTCATCCGCAATCCGCCGCCGACAGTGCCGGGAATCCCGATCAGGAATTCCAGCCCCTCAAGCCCGGCTTTTGCCGCCGCCCGCGCGACATCCATATCCTGAATACCGGCCCCCACCGTCAGGGTGTCGCCGTCCTGGCTCAAGCCTTTCATATGGGTTGAGGTGTTGATGACAACCCCGGGCAAGCCGCCATCACGGACCAGCAGGTTGGACCCGGCGCCAATGGGATAGAGCGGAATATCATCGGGCGTGGCCGCCAGAAATGCCGCAAGGTCATCGTGATCCACGGGGCTGAACATCACTTCAGCGGCCCCCCCCACCCCGAACCAGGTGTGGTTTTTCATCGGCGCAAGGGCAGTCATTTCCCCGCGGGTTTGCGGCAGGCGGTTGATCAGGTCAGTCATCATGCCCCTCCACCAGTGGCGCCAGCTGGCCCGGCAGATCGGTGGCCCAGCGGGTGCTGGACCCGGCGCCAAGACAGATCACGACATCGCCGGGGCGCGCCAGTTCCGCCACCTGACGTGCCAGTGTTTCCGGGCCTTCAAGCGTAATCGGGGAAGGGTGGCCAAAGGCCTGCAGCCCCTGCACCAATCCCTCACGATCAGCGCCTTCGATCGGCTCTTCCCCGGCGGCAAAGACATCCGCCACCAGCACATGATCGGCGTCATTGAAACAGCCGCAGAAATCTTCAAACAGGTCACGCAGGCGCGAATAGCGGTGGGGCTGGACGACGGCGATCACCTGATTGTCCGGCTTCAGCATGCGGGCGGCATTAAGCGCGGCGGTGATCTCAACAGGGTGATGGCCGTAATCATCAATCACCATGATGCCGCCCGCACTGCCCTTGAAATCAAACCGCCGGCCGACGCCCTTGAATTTCTTCAGCCCGTCGCGGATCGCCTCAACGCTGACCCCCATTTCCAGCGCCACGCTGATGGCGGCAAGGCAATTCAGCACATTATGTTCCCCCAGCATGGGGAAGCTGACGCCGGTGATGACATCTGCCTCATTTTCCATGCGGCGGGAAAGATGGACATCAAAACTCATCCCGCCGTTATCAACCGTCAGGTTAAGGGCACGGACATCGGCGCTGGCCGACAGGCCATAGGTGACAATGCGGCGTTCGGAAATTTCCGGCATCATGCGCTGGACAACAGGGTGGTCAATGCACAGGGAGGCGAAACCGTAAAACGGGATCGAGGCGACAAAATTCCGGAACGCGGCCTTCAGGTTGTCGAAATTGCCATGGTGATCAAGGTGTTCAGGGTCAATATTGGTGACAACGGCAACGGTCGGCTTGAGGCGCGAGAATGACCCGTCGCTTTCATCAGCTTCCACCACCATCCAGTCACTGTCGCCAAGGCGGGCGTTTGACCCCCAGCCGGTGATGATGCCGCCATTGATCACCGTCGGGTCAATCCCGCCGGCATCAAGCAGTGTCGCCACCAGTGAGGTGGTGGTGGTCTTGCCATGGGTGCCGGCAATCGCCACCGACCAGCGCAGGCGCATCAGTTCACCCAGCATTTCGGCACGGTGAACGATCGGCAGGAACCGCCGCCGGGCTTCCAGCACTTCAGGGTTATCGGGCTTGATGGCGGTTGAGATCACCACGATCGACACGCCTTCAATATTCTCCGCCACCTGGCCGATATTGATGACGATGCCTTTGTCGCTGAGCCGTTTGACATTGGCGTTTTCCGCCACGTCACTGCCGGAGACCTGATACCCCATGTCATGCAGGATTTCGGCAATGCCGCTCATCCCGATGCCGCCGATGCCGGTGAAATGAATACGTCCAATGGAGAGAGGCAACTGGCTCATAGACGGTCTCCTGAAGCGGTGAGGGACAGCAGTTGGTCCGCGATACGGCCCGCCGCGTGGCTGGAGTTAAGGGATTGAATGGCGTCGGCGGCGGTGCGCAAGCGGTCGGGCGAGCTGATCAGCGTGGCGATTTTGCCCGCCAGCGAACCGGCGCTCATTTCATGTTCAGGGATCAACCAGCCGCCGCCACTGCTGACGACCGCTTCGGCATTGGCGGTTTGGTGGTCATCCATGGCGTCAGGGTAGGGCACCAGCATGGCAGGGCGCCCCGCCGCCGCCAGTTCCGCCACTGATGACGCCCCCGCCCGGCCGATCACCAGATGGGTTGCCGCCATTTTTTCGGCCATGTCATGGATGAAGGGGGCCAGCTCAGCCTTGATTCCCGCCGCGTCGTATTTGGCGCGAACGTCGTCAAACTGGCTTTCCCGCACCTGATGGGTGACGTTAAGACGCGCCCGCAATTCTTTCGGCAAGCGGCTGATGGCTTCCGGCACCGTGTCCCCAAACACCGCCGCCCCGAGTGACCCGCCAACGATCAGCAAGCGAATCTCGCCGTTGTCTTCAGGGGCTGTATAGCCGGTCTCGGCGATCTGGCTGAAGGCATTTCGGACGGGCATGCCGACCAGGGCTGTTTTTGATGTCGCGCCAGAGGGGATGTTTTTGGTCATTTCCCAGGACAGGCCAATGATAGCGGCATGCTGGGCAAGGAAGCCATTGGCGCGCCCAAAGAAAGCGTTTTGTTCATGCAGCATGGTCGGCATGCCCATGATCCGCCCCATCAGCACCGGCGCAACGGCAGGGTAGCCGCCAAACCCGATCACCACCCCGGGCCGATGCCAAAGCAAGGTGAGGGTGGTCTGCGCCATCCCCAGCGCCAGTTTTGTCATGCCTTTCAATCGCGCCATCAAAGTCGCGCCATAAGGGCTGGCGGCAAAGATAGCCTTGCGGCGAAAATCATCAGGGATCATCTTCTTGCCGCGGTGATCGGTGATGAAGATCGTGCGGTGGCCTCGCTGGCGCAATTGTTCCGCGACAGCAACAGCAGGGAAGACATGGCCGCCGGTTCCGCCGGCGGCAAGCAGGATCGTCGTCATGATGCGCCTCCGTATCCCGCGGTACGCCCGGCCCCGGCGGTGCTGGTCTGGCGGCGGGTTAGGGCGAGCAGAATCCCCATGGTCAGGCAAGTTGCCAGCAGCGAGGAGCCGCCATAACTGATCATCGGCAAGGGCATGCCCTTGGTCGGCATCAGATGCACCGAAGACGCCATGTGAATGGCCGCCTGAAGCCCGAATTGCAGGGACAGGCCCGACACCGCCAGGATCAGGAACAGGCTTTCGGAGGAGCCGGCGCGCGTGAACCCCCGGAAGACGATAAAGGCGTAAATCCCCACCAGCGCCAGGCACATCAAGGCGCCAAATTCTTCCCCGGCGACGGCAAAAATAAAGTCCGCATGGGCATCTGGCAGGTTGTTCTTGATCTCCCCGTTGCCGGGGCCGACGCCGGTAAAGCCGCCATTGGCAAAGCTCCGCATGGCGTTTTCCGCTTGCATCGAGCCGCCTTCCCAGAACTTGGCAATCCGGTCCTGAACATGGGGCAGGGCGAAATAAGCCAGCAGGGCAAAAATCGGGGCGACAAAGAACACCAGCAAAAGCACGATCGCCAGCGGCATTCCGGCAAGGAAAATCTGCAAGGACCAGGTGATGACCACCACAAATGTCATGCCCATGTCAGGCTGCAGCACCAGCAATCCTGCCAGCACCGCCAGGCCGCCAATCGAGATCATCCAGCCGGGGAAATTCTTTTCTTCGCGCCACAGGCTGAGCAACCATGCCGTCACCACCGCAAAGCACGGTTTGGCAAATTCCGACGGCTGCAGCTTGAACGGCCCCAGGGGGATCCAGCGCGTCGCGCCCTTGATCTCTGGCCCGATGATGATCGATGCGCTGATCAACACAACAGACCCCAGAAAGCCCAATAATCCGATGATGCGGATCAACCGGTGGGACAGGGTTGATGTCACCAGCAGGACAACAACCGCAGGGATAAGGAACATCAAGTGACGCCAGACAAAATGCTGGCTGTCAAAGCCGATGCGACTGGCCACCGGCGGGCTTGCCGCCATCACGAGGAATACCCCCATGACGGCCAGCGTCGCCGCCGAGCCGAGCAGCCAGCGGTCAACGGTCCACCACCATACCCCCAAGACAGAACGATCGGTGCGGCTAAACATGGCGCGCCTCCTGTGATGTCGGGGTGAGCAGATCCTGAACAATTGCGCGGAACGTGTCGCCGCGATGCTCAAAACTGGTGAACTGGTCAAAACTGGCGGCCGCCGGGGACAGCAAGATGGTGGCGCCGTCAGGTGAGGTTCGCTGCGCGTCATGGTAGGCGGCGGCGGCGGCTTGGCTTAGGGTGCCGCAGAGCTGATGGCGGCATTTGCCGGTCAGTTCAGTGGCGAAATTTTCCGCCGAATCCCCGATCAGGTAAGCGCATTTCACGGCATCGAGCTGATTGATGGCGGGGCCAAGCCCGCCGTCTTTTGAAGTGCCGCCCGCGATCCAGTAAATCGCATCAAAGCTTTTCAGCGCTTCGGCGGCGGCGTCCCCGTTGGTGGCCTTGCTGTCATTGACAAAGCGGATGGCGCCGCTGGTGGCGATGGTTTCCATGCGGTGGGCAAGCCCCTTGAAACGCGGCAGGCCATGCGCCACGTCTTCGCGCGTAATCCCGAAATGCCCGGCAATTAACGTCGCGATTTCCGTATTGGCGGCGTTATGGGGGCCGGTCAGGTCAGGGCAATCGGTTCGATCAAGGGCGTTGTCGTGACGGGCAATAACCGCTTGTGCCAGTGATGAGGCGGCGAGCGATGACTTGGCGAGTGATGACGCGGCGGGATCATCCCCCAGCACCAGCATTCCGCCGGGTTTGACCGCGCGGGCAAGATTGGCCTTGGCGGCGACATAACCGTCCCATCCGCCATGGCGGTCAAGATGGTCAGGGGTGATGTTGATCACCGCCCCGGCATCAAGCGAAAGGTTCGGGCAGGTCTCAAGCTGATAGGACGACAGCTCAAGAATAATGACGCCATCCTTGCCCGGGTCATCGAGCGCCAGCACCGGCGTGCCGATATTGCCCCCCAATGCCGTCGCCATGCCCTGACTGTCCAGAATATGCTTGATCAGCGTCACAACAGTGGATTTGCCGTTGGTGCCGGTGATTCCGATCACCCGCGCTTGCGGCTTTGCCTGCATCAACAGGTCAATGTCAGAGATCACCGGAACATGATGTTCCGCCGCCATCGCCGCCGCCACATGGGGGGCGGGGTGCAGATGGGGAATGCCGGGGCTGATCACCATTGCCGTCAGCTCATCCCAGGGCCATTCGGCAGGGGCTGCCCTTTTCACCCCCTGCGGCAGGTCAGGGCTGTTCCGGTCATCATGGGCATAGACACGCGCTCCCGCCGCCACCAGCGCCGCAACGCTGGCCATGCCGGACCGGCTCAACCCCAGAACGGCGAGGGTTTGACCAGACATGTGGGACGGGATGATCATGGCTCTACCTCAGCTTCAACGTGGCGAGGCCGATCAAGGCCAGAATGACAGAGATGATCCAGAACCGGATGACGATGGTGCTTTCGGCCCAGCCTTTTTTCTCGAAATGGTGGTGCAGGGGCGCCATGGCAAAGACACGTTTGCCGGTCAGTTTGAACGACGCCACCTGAACGATCACCGATACGGTTTCCAGCACGAACAGCCCGCCAATGATGGCCAGCACCAGCTCATGACGTGTCGCGACCGACATCGCCCCCAACCCGCCGCCAAGGGCAAGCGAACCGGTGTCCCCCATAAAGACAGAAGCGGGTGGCGCATTGTACCAGAGAAAGCCCAGCCCAGCCCCCACCAGGGCTCCGCAAAGGACGCTCAGCTCACCCGTGCCGGGGACATAATGGATCTGCAGGTAATTGGCGAAATTGGCGTTGCCGACAACATAGGCGATCAGGGCAAACGACATGGCGGTGATCATGACAGGAACAATCGCCAGCCCGTCCAGCCCGTCGGTCAGGTTAACGGCATTGGATGCCCCGACAATCACCAGAATGGCAAACGGCACGTACATCAGTCCGAGAGGAATGACAACATCCTTCACCGATGGAATGGCCAGCCCATAGCGCAATTCATCAGGCGCGATTTCCACCAGCACCAGGGTCACGGCAAAAGCGGAAATCAGCTGCAACGCCAGTTTCATCCGCCCCGACAGGCCATTGGGGGAACGCCGCTTGAGCTTCAGGAAATCATCGGCAAACCCGATCCCGCCGAACGCAATGGAGATGAACAGCACCGGCCAGAGATAGGCGGAAGAAAACGGCACCCAAAGAAGCGACGACACGCCAAAGGCGATCAGGATCAACAGCCCCCCCATGGTGGGGGTGCCTTTCTTGGCGACGATATGGCTTTCCGGCCCGTCGGTGCGGATCGGCTGGCCTTCGCCTTGCAGGGATTTCAGCCAATTGATCATCGCAGGTCCAGCAAGGAAGGAGATGATCAAGGCGGTCATCAACGCCCCGCCGGTGCGGAACGTCAGGTAACGGAACAGGTTAAACGGCTGGAATTGATCCGCCAGTGGCACAAGCAGGTCAGGTAGCATTAGCGCCTCCTTCAGGAGAAAATGAAGCCGCATCTTCGGTTAACGCGGAAATAACATGGTGGGTCTTCATGCCGTTTGACCCTTTGACCAGCACAACATCGCCATCGCGCAGGTTGTCTTTTGCCAATTCCGCCGCCGATTGGGCGTTGTCGGTATGACAGGTGATGATGTCGTCGTGGGCGTTGGCGGCCAGCGCAAGCTCGGCCATCGACGGCCCAAAGCTGATGACAAGCTCAACCCCGCCACGACGAAGAGGCGGCAAGAGATCACGATGGAGGTCAGGGGAGGCCTCACCCAGCTCCAGCATATCGGCCAGAATGGCAACGCGGCGACCTGCCGCCGGGTCGGTCTTCAGGCTTTCCAGCGCGGCCGTCATGGAGGCGGGGCTGGCGTTGTAACTGTCGTCGATAAGGGTGATCTGGCGGCCCCCTGAAATCGTCAACCGGTGGTGGGCGCCGCGACCCTCAAGATCACCGACTTCCGCAAGGGCGGCGATCGAGGCGTCCAGATCACCGCCGAAAGTCTTCACCGTCACCAGCCCCATCAAGGCGGAGATGGCCCAATGCGGCGCCGTCATCTGGGTGGTGAAGGACAGGGGGGTGCCGTCAATGCTGGCTTTCACCGAAAGGCCATTGTCACTATGGGTCAGGCTGTCTACCCTGGCGTCAGCGCTATCGGCAAACCCGCAGGTGATGACGCGTTCTGCCCCAGCCTTGCGGGCCAGTTCAGCCAGCATCGGGGTGTAGTCATCATCGGCGTTCAGGATGGCGGTGCCGCCGGTGGTCAGGCCGTCAAAAATCTCCCCCTTGGCGGCGGCGATGTCATCAAGGCTGTTGAAATTGCCGATATGGGAGCTGGCGATACGGGTGATGATGGCGACATCAGGAGCCACCATCGGGCTCAGGTCGGCGATTTCACCGCTATGGTTCATGCCCAGCTCAAAGACACCAAAACGGCTGTTCTGCGGCATCAGCGCAAGGCTCATCGGGGCGCCGATATGATTGTTGTAATTGCCTTTTGACGAATGGGTGGCGCCATTGGCGGCAAGGCAGGCGGCGACGAGATGACGGGTGCCGGTCTTCCCGACACTGCCCGTGATGGCGGTCAC
>JAGWAQ010000024.1:0-3423 GCA_021296375.1 Alphaproteobacteria bacterium | reverse complement strand
GGCGTGATGGGCGGCGGCGACGTAATCATGGCCGTCGTGATTATCGCCCTTGATCGCCACAAACAGATCCCCTGACGACACTTTCCGGTTGTCGAGGGCGATGCCATGCACCGCCGCATCACCGGCATGACCGGAGAGTTGGCCCTGGGTGGCGGCGGCAATATCGTGGAGCGTCCAGATCACATCACACCTCCGACCGCAATTTGGAGATGATGTTGCGGGCCACGCCTTCATCATTGAACGGCAATGTTTCCGACCCCACCAGCTGATTGCTTTCATGGCCCTTGCCCGCGATCAGCAGAAGATCACCTTCGCCAAGGCGGTTGATGCCTTCGGTAATGGCCTGATGACGATCACCGATTTCATCGGCTTGGGGGCAAGCCGAGCGGATCATGGCGCGGATCTGCGCGGGGTCTTCGTTGCGGGGGTTGTCGTCGGTGATGATGGTGAAATCCGCATGGGCCTTGGCAATCGCCCCCATCTCGGCGCGTTTGCCGTCGTCACGATCACCGCCACAACCAAACACAACCCCCAATTGGCCGGGGGTTTCGCCGCGCAGAGAGGCAAGAACGGTTTTCAACGCGTCAGGGGTATGGGCGAAATCCACCACCACTTTGCCGCCGTTGGGCAGACCGTCGATCACCTGCATCCGCCCCGGCGCCGCCACCAGCCGCGGAAGCGCCATCAGCGCATAGGGCATGGAAAGCCCGGCGGCATAGGCAAGCCCCGCCGCCATCAAGGCGTTTTCGGCCTGAAACCCCCCCATCAATGCCACCGGCATAACATGGGTTTTGCCATCAAAAGTGACGGCAATCGTCATGCCGCCGTCAAAATTGTCGATATTGACGATCTTGAGGTCCGCGTCATCAGCCGTGCCGATGGTCAGGACAGCGATATCATGGTCACGGATGATCTTCACCAGCCGTTGGCCATAGTCGTCATCAATATTGATGACCGCCATGCCGCCTTCGGGCAGGAGTTCCGTGAACAGGCGGGTTTTGGCGGCGAAATACGCCTCCATATCCTGGTGATAATCAAGGTGATCACGGCTCAGGTTGGTGAACCCCGCGGCCACCAGCCGAACCCCCGACAGGCGATCTTGTTCAATGCCGTGACTTGACGCTTCCATGGCGAGGTTGGTGACCCCGTGTTTCGCCAGTTTCGCCAGATTATGATGCAGGGTGACAGGATCAGGGGTGGTGAGATTGGTCAAATCACTGATCTGGCCCAGCCCGTCGCCCTTGATGCCATCTGCGCCTTTGATCCCCAATGTCCCCATGCTGGCGCTTGACCAGCCGGTAAATTCCCAGATCTGGCGGAGGAAATCCGCAACCGAGGTTTTGCCATTGGTGCCAGTGACGGCGACGATAACGCCGGGCTGATGCCCCGCCAGGCTGGCGGCGATCTGGCTCAGGCTCAGGCGGGAATTGCCGCTGATGATGACCGGCACCGTCGCCTTGGAATGATCCGCTTGATCTTGCCTCGTAATTTCGTTCAGCAACAATCGCGGCGGCCCCGGCCTTGATGGCGTCGTCGATAAAATCATGACCATCAACGGTTTCGCCTTTAATGGCGACAAACACCATGCCGTCTTTAACGGCGCGGCTGTCGGCCGTCACGCCGGTGATGGTCGGTTGTGTCGTCCGCCCCGCCTGTTCAGGGAAAAGATCAGAAAGAAGCATGGCGTTTCTCCGCGTCCAGTTGCGGCAAGTCAACCGCAAGAAGCTGGCGAATTTCAGGCGATTTTTCATCCACCGGTGCCACATTCAGCAAAGGCGCGGCACGGGTGATGAACCGCCGAACCGCAGGTGCCGCCACCCAGCCGCCGGTGGAAAACCCGTGGCTGAACTTCTGGCCTTTGGGTTCATCCACCATCACCACCACGACATAGCGGGGGTCATGGGCCGGGAAGGTCGCGGCGAAAGACGCGATGTTGAGCTTTTTGTCGTAACCGCCGACCTTGTGCTTTTCAGAAGTGCCGGTTTTGCCGCCGACCACATACCCTTTGGCGTTGGCTTTTTTGCCGGTGCCGCGCTTGTGATTGACGACGCGGCGCATGGTGGCGCGGATCGCGCCGACGGTTTCAGCGCTGAACACCTGTTCGTCAAAATCTTTCTTGACGCCCCCTTTGATGAGCGACGGGTGAACCCTGGTGCCATTGCCGACGGTGGTGGCGATGGCGGCGGCCAGATGCGTCGGGGTGACGGAAATCCCGTGGCCATAGGAAATGGTCATGACATTGGCGCGTCGCCAGATGGTGGGGATTTGAGGGCTTGCGACTTCAGGCACTTCCAGTTCAAGCCGTGACAACAGCCCGAGCGAGCCGAGGTATTTCTTCTGAAGATCGGCCCCCATTTCATCAGCCATGCGGGCGGAGCCGATATTGGATGACACCACCATGACTTCGGCGACATTAAGCGGCTTTTTTTCCGGGTGGTAATCGCGGATCGGGAACCGCCCCACGCGCAGGGGGGAGACGACGTCAATTTTATCGGTGATGTCAAAGGTCCGGCTTTCCAGCGCCATGGCGGTGTTGAGGATTTTGAAGGTTGACCCGAGTTCATAGGTGCCTTTGGTGGCGCGGTTGAATTTCGCGTTATCATCAGCGCTGCCGAAATGATTGGCGTCATATTGCGGCAGAGAGGCCAGCGCCAGCAGTTCACCGGTCTTGACATCCAGCACTACCCCGGCGCCGCCGATGGCTTCAAATTTGGCCATCTGTTCTTCGATTTCCTTGCGCAATATCGCCT
The DNA here is from genome assembly GCA_021296375.1 of Alphaproteobacteria bacterium. GTDB lineage: Bacteria > Pseudomonadota > Alphaproteobacteria > Puniceispirillales > UBA1172 > JAGWAQ01. Next base: position 673 of record JAGWAQ010000024.1, on the reverse strand, counting down.
GCACGGCGATATCCACCGACAGATGCACATCTTCGCCTTTGGCCAGAACTGTGTTCATGCCCGCTTCGATCCCTGCCAGCCCCTGGCTGTCCTTGTTGACCACACCAATGACATGCGCCGCTTCTTCCTTCTGGGGGTAGAAACGGGTGATGCGTTTTTTGCCGTAAACCCCGACGACGCCATTTTCCAGCGCTTTGGCGTAAGTCGCGGGGGACACGCGCCAGGACAGCTCAGCATAGCGGCCTTTTTGGGTCAGTTTGCTGAAGATGCCCTCTTCCGTCATGCCGGGCAGGATCTCGCTCAGCTTCAAGGTCGCTTCATAGGGGTTCATGATTTCCGCCGGATCAGCATAAAGCAGATAAGCGGGCAGGGAGGTCGCCAGCACTCGTCCATTGCGGTCAAGGATTTTGCCGCGTTCCTGGACTTCGGCGGTGGCGCGATGGTGGCGTTTGCCGCTGGTGTCGACGGTCGATAAATTGACCACCTGGCCGGCGATCAGGGTAAAGCAGGCCGCGCCAAGGGCAGTCGCCACAAGCAGACGTTGACGGGCGACATTCTTCGCGTCCGCCGTCGGCACTTGCGCCAGTTTTTTGCCAATGCTGCGCCAGATGCTCATTCGATCCCCTTAATGGTTTTGATCTCAAGCAGCCCTTCGTCTGATGACCGGCTGTCC
>JAGWAQ010000192.1 GCA_021296375.1 Alphaproteobacteria bacterium | reverse complement strand
CCGCCAGGGCAAAACCGGTCAAGAGGATTTTCACCACGTCGCCGCCCCCCCCGAGCAGCCCGAAGCTGACGCCATCGGTCCAGACCGGCACAAAGCGCAGAAACGGCAGGATATCCATCACCGCGGGCGGCGTGAACAATCGATCCAAAGCCCAGAATTTGCTGGCCTGATCCATTGCCGCCAGCCCCAACACCACCCCGTATCGAGGGGCGAGAAGGCGGAGCTGACCGGCGGCAGGGCGCGTCATCAGCCTTGCGCCTCATCTTCGGGGAGATTGGCCACAACATCATCGCACCGCCCGCACATGGCGTCCTCTTCTGCGCTGACTTCCGGCAAGATTTTCCAGCAACGCTGGCATTTCTCACCTTCAGCAAGGGCAACGGTGACGCCGATCTGCTCATCATCTTCAGCCAGGGTTGCGCCTTTCGGCGGCATGCCTTCAACCAGACTGGCGCTCGAGGTGATGAAAATATCAGCGGCGGCAAGCCCGTCAAACGCCTCGATCACCGCGGCAGGAGCATAAAGCGTTGGATGCGCCTGAAGTGACGATTTCACCGTTCCTTCCGCCCGCAGTTTTTCGATCGCGCCGGTGACCACCAGGCGAGCGTCACGCACCCGCGCCCAGCGTTGCGCCAGCTCATCATCCGCCCAATCTTCAGGCAGTTCGGGCCAGATCTCATAATGCACGGACCGGGGTTCAGCCAGGCTTCTTCAGCGGTGAAGCACAGGATCGGCGCCAGCCACGGCACAAGGCAATTGAAGATATGGTCCATCACCGTGCGGCAGGCGCGACGTTCGATCGAGGCCGCATCGCCGCAATACAAGGCGTCCTTGCGAATATCAAAATAAAACGCCGACAGATCACCGTTGCAGAAATGGTGCAGGGTGGTGAAGACCTGATGGTAATCATGGTTGTCGATCGCCTTGCGGATCGAGCTGTCGATCTCATGCAGGCGGTTCAGCACCCAGCGGTCAAGTTCCGGCATTTCCGCAACCGTGAGCTTTTCGGCATCGGTAAAGCCGTCGAGCGCCCCCAGCAGATAGCGGAAGGTGTTGCGCAGGCGGCGGTAATGGTCAACCTGACGCTGGAGGATTTCCTTGCCGATGCGCAGGTCATCATAATAGTCGGAATTGGCGACCCAGATGCGCAGGATATCGGCGCCGTTTTCCTTGATCACATCTTGGGGGGTGATGGTATTGCCGAGGGATTTCGACATTTTCCGCCCCTGTTCATCCAGCACGAAGCCATGGGTCAAGACACTGTCATAAGGCGCGCGTCCCCGTGTCCCGCAGCTTTCCAGCAACGAGGAATGGAACCAGCCGCGATGCTGATCCGACCCTTCAAGATACATATCCGCAGGCCAGCTCATCTCGTTATTGCCTTCGAGCAGGAAGGCGTGGGTTGAGCCACTGTCAAACCAGACATCGACGATATCCTGAACCTGTTCATAATCATCAGGGTTGTAGTCATCCCCGAGGAAGCGTTCGGGCGGGCTGGCGTACCAGGCGTCAGCGCCTTCCTGATCAAAAGCCGCGGCGATGCGATCGACCACCGCTTGATCACGCAGGGGTTCGCCGGTGGCTTTATGGACAAACACCGGGATAGGCACGCCCCAGGCGCGCTGACGACTGATGCACCAGTCAGGGCGATCGGCGATCATGCTGGTCAGGCGGCTCTGGCCAGCAGGAGGATAGAAGGTGGTGTCACCAAGCGCTTTCAGGGCCGTGTCACGCAAACCGTGGCTTTCCATGGAAATGAACCATTGCGGCGTGTTGCGGAAAATCAGCGGCGCGTGACTGCGCCAGGAATGCGGATAGGAATGGGTGACTTTCCCGCGCCCGATCAACGCCCCGTGGTCAGCCAGCAGATCCGCAATCGCTTCATTATCCTTGAGCGCCGACATGCCAGCAAAAATCGGCAGATGATCCATCAGGCGGCCATCGGCGGCAACGGTTTCCGGCACCGGCACCCCATGGGCAATGCCGAGGATATAGTCTTCAGCGCCATGACCGGGGGCGATATGAACAATCCCCGTGCCCTGATCGGTGGTGACATAATCCCCCGCCAGCATTGGCACATCATGGTCATAACCCTTGCCGTTGAGAGGGTGCATCAAGACGGTATCGGCAAACGCCGCTGACGGCACATCAACCTCACGCGTCATGGCGGTGATGCCGCAAGCTTCGGCGATAGACTCCGCCAGCGCGTCCGCAAACACAAGCCGATCCCCGACGTTGGTCAGCGAGCCGTCATCCACCGCATCGATCCGATAGATGCCATAGGCAATGTCTTCACCATAAGCGGTGGCGCGGTTGCCCGGCATGGTCCATGGCGTGGTGGTCCAGATCACCACCTCGGCGCCTTCAAGCGCCGCAAGAGGCGTCGACTTGACAGGGAAACGCGCAAAGATCGTCGTTGAGGTGCGGTCAAAATATTCGATTTCCGCTTCCGCCAGGGCGGTTTTTTCCACCGCAGACCACATCACAGGCTTGGTGCCACGGAACAGCGAGCCGTTCATGAGGAACTTGCCGATTTCGCGGGCAATCACGCCTTCGGATGAATAATTCATGGTCAGGTAGGGCTTGTCCCACTGGCCCATGACCCCGAGCCGCTGGAACTCTTCGGATTGCACGCCCACCCAATGGGCGGCGAAATCACGGCATTCACGGCGGAATTCAACGATCGGCACATCATCTTTATTGAGCTTTTTCTTGCGGTACTGCTCTTCGATTTTCCATTCGATCGGCAGGCCGTGGCAATCCCAGCCCGGGACATAATTGGCATCTTTGCCCAGCCCCGACTGGAACCGGTTGATGATGTCCTTGAGGATTTTATTGAGCGCATGGCCGATATGCAGATGGCCATTGGCGTAGGGCGGGCCGTCGTGAAGAATGAACTTTTCCCGCCCTCTGCGCATGTCCCGCAGGGTGTCGAACATGTTCATGTCATCCCACATCGCCTGAATTTCAGGTTCTTTCTTGGGCAAGCCTGCCCGCATGGGGAAATCGGTCTTTGGCAGGAAGACGGTTTTTTTCAATTCTTTAGCCATGATTGCTATTGTCCTAGGTTGTCACGATGGTAAATGCGGGCTGTTTCCGCGTCTCGTGCGATTTGATCTTTCAGTTTGTCAAAACTTTCAAACGTCATTTCCGGTCGAATAAAATCGAGCATGAAAATATTCAGCCTTTGGCCATAGAGATCACCATCATACTCAAAAAGATTGGCCTCCAACAAGACGCCGCGATCATTTGCTGTTGGCCGGATGCCAAGATTGGCCACACCGCCATATATCGGGGCGGCGGGGTCATCCGCCAGGCGGGCGGCGATAGTATAGACGCCAAACGCCGGTTTTGCCATGTCCCCGAGCTTCATATTGGCGGTGGGGA
>JAGWAQ010000191.1 GCA_021296375.1 Alphaproteobacteria bacterium | reverse complement strand
GGCACAAGCGTCAGGGGGACGGCGCCGTTATTGCGGTTTTCTTCCAGCGTCAGCAGATGCGGCTCAAGCGCGTAATTCAGCGACGTCAGCGACCCCGCCATATCCAGCCGCACGATTCCCCCCGTCGCCGACAATTGCACCACCGACAGGCTTTCCACCGGCGCCAGCCCTTTCAGGATGGTGATCTGCCTCGACCAGTCCTCGATCGACACCGCGGGCACGTTCAAGGTCAGGATGCCACTGTCGCGAATATTGACTTCATTGGCGGTACGCCAGACGGTTTCGATGCCGCCCACCATATCCCCCACCAGCCAATCAAGCGTGGGCACCACCTGATCAATCGGCACGACCAGATCATCAAGACCGTAGACCGTGCTTTCAAACTGCCCGTTGCGATCATAGAGATTGGCGGCAACAGTAAGGGTGGCGTTATCACCGGAGATGGTTGGCGTCAGGATGGCGATGATGACGCGTTCGGTTTGCTCCAGCTTTGCGGCTTTGGCAATAGTGGCGCGATCACCTTTCATCACCGGCGCCACATCCACCGCCCGTTCAACGGAAAGAGACGCGGCAAGGCGCAGGTCCACCAGCCCGTCACGACCATCAAGCGCCGCTTCCCAGGCTTCTGCCCAGAAATTGGGGCGTCGCCACAATTGCGGGGTGTTGTTGGCGTTCAGCACCGGCAAGACCAGCATTGGCCCTGATGGCAGTTCGGCATGCTTGAGGGCATTGGCGGTGAAAAACTCACGGGTTTTGACGCGGTCAAAACAATAATCCAGTTGGCCAAGGTAACGCCCCGGCAAGACCGTTTCCTGATCGATGCGGGTGTAATCCAGAAGATCACGCAAGCCCGGAATATCAAGGCCCGGAATATCAGCGCCCGGAATATCAGCGCCCGGAATATCAGCGCCCGAAACATCAGCAAGGGACGCGTCATCCTGTTCCGGCAGCAAGAGGCGGGCTTTCAAAATGGCCCAGGCCTCGCCCAGCCCGGTATCGGTGGCGGTCTGGCGGGCTTCTTCTGATGTCGCGGCTTCGGCAGAAACCTCGACCCCCTCAACATAAAACGCTTTCGCCGGGCAAGTGGTATCGGCGGCACGCGCCACGCCTGTCATCATCACAACCGCCGCCCCCATTGATGTAAAAACGCTAATGCAAATCAGGCAAATTCGCGTATAACATAAGTTCAGTTTCATCAGGCTCGTTCCTCGGCATGATCAGGGGTTTGTTCAGGGCCATATCCACAGGGCCGTTTCCATCGGGACAAACCCGTGAAGCCCTTCAAGGAGGCTATCATAAGCGCGAATGACAAAACAACAACCCCGCTGACCTATGCCGATGCTGGCGTTAATATTGACGCTGGCGATGCCTTGATTGATGACATTGGCGGCGACGCCCGCCGCACCCAACGCCCCGGGGCTGACGCTTCCCTTGGCGGCTTTGGCGCGTTGTTTGATATCAAGGCCGCGGGCTACCGTGACCCTATTCTGGTGGCCGCTACCGATGGCGTGGGGACAAAGCTGGAACTGGCGCAAGCGACCCATAATCACCGCGGCCTCGGCATCGACCTTGTCGCCATGTGCGCCAATGATGTGCTGGCCCAGGGCGCCATGCCGTTATTCTTTCTCGATTATTTCGCCACCGGTGTGCTGGAAGGTGACGTCGCCAAAACCGTCGTTGCGGGAATCGCCGATGGCTGTATCGACGCCGGATGCGCCTTGATCGGCGGGGAAACCGCCGAAATGCCCGGGGTCTATCCAAAAGGAAGCTATGACCTGGCGGGGTTCTGTGTCGGGGCGGTGGAACGCGGGCAGATGATTGACCCGAAGCGCACGAAAGCAGGCGACGTCGCCATAGCTGTCGCCTCTCGCGGCGTTCATGCCAATGGCTTCTCCCTGGTCCGTAAAGTGATCGAGCGTTCGGGGGCTGACCTGAACGCCCCCTCTCCTTTTGGCGGCGATGATATCGCGCCAGACGCGACCTTGGGTGAAGTGCTGTTGACGCCAACGGCGATTTACGCCAAACCCGTGCAAGCGGTGCTGGATGCCATTGGCGGGGCTGAACATCTGCACGGTCTTGCCCATATCACCGGCGGCGGGTTGATCGAAAACCCCCCACGGGCCTTTGCCAAAACCCTCGGCCTTGAGCTTGACCTGACGTCATGGGTCTTGCCGCCGGTCTTCGCCTGGCTCAAGCAAATGGGCAATATCGACAGCCGTGAAATGGCGCGGGTCTTTAACTGTGGAGTTGGCCTGCTGATTTATGTTGATGCCGCGAATGCTGATGCTGCCCTTGCGGCGCTCGAGGGGGCTGGCCACAAGGCCTGGGTTGCCGGTCATTTAACAGAGCGCGGCGATGACCCTGTGGTGCTGGGCGGTATCGACAGCTGGGAGGCGTAATGCCGCTCCGTCTCGCGATACTGATTTCAGGCCGCGGCAGCAACATGGAAGCGCTGGCGCATTACACAGCGCAACCTGACGTGCCTGCTGAAATCGTGCTGGTGCTTGCTGATGCCGAAGCGGCGGGGCTTGAGACCGCGGCTCAACTCGGGCTTGCGGCCCGATCTGTTCGGCGATCGGACCACGTAGCGGCTGTAATGGCGGCGATTGACAGCTCCCGGGCTGATGTTGTTTTTCTTGCGGGATACATGCGTTTGCTCAGCCCGCAGTTCTGCGCCTGTTACGCCGATCGATTGTTCAATATCCACCCGTCGCTTCTGCCGCGCCACAAGGGACTTGATACCCACGCCCGGGCCATTGCCGCGGGCGACAGCATCCATGGATGTTCTGTTCATATGGTGACGGAGGAGATGGATGACGGGCTGGTGCTGGCGCAACGCGAAGTGCCGGTTCACCCCGATGACACCCCTGAAACACTGGCGGCGCGGGTGCTGATCGAAGAACACCATCTCTACCCCAGCCTGCTTGGCGCCCTGGCGACAGGGCTTCTGACCATTACCGATGGCGTGCCGGAAATGGCGATCGGCATCCTGCCCGGGAAAATTAAAGGCGTGTCGGG
>JAGWAQ010000190.1:601-8689 GCA_021296375.1 Alphaproteobacteria bacterium | reverse complement strand
ATCGGCACGTCATCGACCCCGCCGATGATCACCACGCCGTCAAGCAGATCGTCAATAAAGCCGTAACTGTCGCGGGCCAGCACACCATTGGTGACGCCAATCCCGTCGAGATCATCATCGAGATCGAACAGATCACCTTTGTTGTTGCGGGTATCGAAATTGATCGTCAGGGTACTGGTGGCCCCGAGCCCGAACTGGAACTTAAGCGAGGTGACGCGGTTTTCGCTATCTGTGCTGAGGATAACAGCAGGCGCGTCCTGATCATCAATGAAATCGTCGAAAAACCGCACGCGTTCGTTGTCCCCTGTGGTGGAGGCCATATCAGCCAGCACGAGCGTATCACGGCCAAGGCGGAAATTGCTGATGGTATCGCCGCCATCGCTCGCCATCCAGGTGCCGTCATTACTGACGGAACCATCGCTCTGGTAGCGGTAGACGATGGTGTCGCGGCCGCCGCTATTGCCTTTCAGGTTGATGGTGTCATTGCGCCATCAGGGGAGATGATGTCATTGCCTGCCCCGCCCTGGATGACTTCGCCGCCGCTGGTGCCGGTGAGGGTATTGGCAGAATTGTCGCCGTTGATGGGGGTGCCGCCGGGCAAGGTGACGAGGTCACGGTTGGCCAGAGTGATGGCGTAATTATCAGTGCTGAGGAGGACTTCCTCATAGAATCTCTCGCGGCCATAGATGACGTAGCTTTCGCCGCGGTCACTCCCGCCAAGATCGCTGCTCGGCGCGCCGATAATAAGGTCATCAAAGCCGTCGTTATTGATGTCACCGGCGGCGGAGACCGAAGCGCCGCTATTGTCGCTGTCAATCACCCCGTCAATGCGGAAGCCGTTAAACCCGTTAAGGTCCTCAAGGTCGATGCTGGCGGCAAATCCGCCCCCACCAGAAGCATCCTTGCCGAAGACGATGTAGCTTGCGCCGCGGTTCCTGCCGCCAGCATCGACATCATTGAATGGCGCGCCGATAATGAGGTCATCAACCCCGTCCCCGTTGACGTCACCTGCCGAAGACACCGAGGTGCCGCTTTCATCACTATTGTTGACGCCGTCGAGGCGGAAGCCGTTATTGCCGTTGAGGTCACCAAGGTCGATGCTGGTGCCAAAGTCATCATTGCCGGTGATGTTGCTGTCATCGGTGGAGTCCCGGCCAAAGATGACATAGGCCGCGCCGCGGTTTGAGCCGCCGGGGTCAGCGTTCGGGACGCCGATGATGATGTCATCAAACCCGTCGTTATTGACGTCGCCCGCCGAGGACACCGAGGCGCCGCTCATGTCGCCGTTTTTGACAGCGGTGATGCGGAAACCGGTTTTGCCGTTGAGGTCAGCAAGGTCGATGCTGGCGCCGAAATCATCATCGCCTGTCTCGTTGGTGTCGGCGGTGGTGTCACGGCCGAAGACGACGTAGCTTGCGCCGCGGTCTGACCCGCCTTGATCGCTATTCGGGACGCCAATGATGATGTCATCAAACCCGTCGCCGTTGACATCTCCTGCGCTCGAAACCGAGGTGCCGCTGTTGTCTTCATCGCTGACGCCGTCAATACGGAAGCCGTCACTGCCATCAAGATTATCAAGGTTGATGCTGGCGTCAAATCCGCTCTTCTTGCCGAAGACGACGTAGCTTTCGCCGCGTTCGTCGTTTACGTTATCGGTATCACCGCCTGGCGCGCCGATGATGACGTCATCAAACCCGTCGCCATTGACATCGCCAGCGCCGGAAACCGAAAACCCGCTTTGGTCACCACTGCGAAGGCCATCAAGGCGGAAGCCGTTATTGCCGTCAAGGTCCTCAAGGTCGATGCTGGCGCCAATCCCGGCAAAACTGCCGAAGACGACATAGGCTTGGCCGCTTCTGTTGCTGTTCGGATCAGCCTCCGGCGCGCCGATGATGAGGTCATCAAACCCGTCGTTATTGACGTCACCGGCATTGGCAATGGAGAAGCCGGCGGTGTCGCCATTGTTGATGCCTTCGATGCGGAAGCCGGTGGAGATGCCCGTCAGGTCATCAAGGTCGATGCTGGCGTCAAACCCCCTGCCATGGCCAAAGATGACGTAGGTCTCGCCGCTGTTCGAGCCGCCGGCGTCAGCGTTCGGCGCGCCGATGATGATGTCCGCAAAGCCGTCGTTATTGATGTCACCGGCGCCGGACACCGAGGTGCCGCTTTCGTCATTTCCGCCGACGCCGTCAAGACGGAAGCCGTTACGGCCATTGAGATCATCAAGGTCGAAGCTGGCGGTAAACCCGCTCTTCTTGCCGAAGACGACGTAAGTTTCGCCGCTTTGCCCCCCGTTCTCATCGCCGAACCGCGCGCCAATGATGAGGTCATCAAACCCGTCCCCGTTGACGTCCCCGGCGCCGGATACCGAGGCGCCGCTCCGGTCGTCAGCGCCGACGCCGTCAAGGCGGAAGCCATTCGTGCCATCAAGGTCTTCAATCAACCCTGGACCTGCCGAAGACGACGTAGGTCTCGCCGCTGCCTGCGCCGCCGACGTCAGAGAGCGGCGCGCCGATGATGAGGTCATCAACCCCGTCGCCATTGACATCCCCCGCCGAGGAAACCGAATTGCCGGTATGGCCATCGTCGTCGCCGCCGTTGAGGCGAAGGCCGGTGCCGCCGTTAAGGCTGGACAGGTCGATGCTGGCGGCAAAACTGCCGCCATGGCCATAAACGACGTAGCTTTCGCCGCTGTTATCCCCGCCAGCGTCACCGTTCGGCGCGCCGATAATCAGGTCATCATAGCCGTCGTTATTGATGTCACCTGCCCCCGATACCGACCAGCCGCTGAAGTCGCTATTGCTGACGCCGTCAAGGCGGAAACCGTCATCGCCATCAAGGTCTCCAAGGTCGATGCTGGCGGCAAAATTGCCGTTCTTGCCGAAGACGACGTAGCTTTCGCCGCGGCCTACGCCGCCAGGGTCGCCGTTTAGCGCGCCGATGATGATGTCATCAAACCCGTCACCGTTGATGTCCCCCGCCCCCGACACCGAGGTGCCGCTGTTGTCATCAGCGCCGACGCCGTCGAGGCGGAAACCGTCATCGCCGTCAAGGTTTTCAAGGTCGAGGCTTGAGCCAAAGCTGACGCCACTTTTCGTCGTGTCGCGCCCGAACACAACGTAGCTTTCGCCGCTGGCCGAACCGCCGGCGGCACCGTTCGGCGCGCCGATGATGATGTCATCAACCCCGTCGCCATTGACATCGCCAGCACCGGAAACCGAATACCCGCTTTGGTCACCCGTGCTGTCCCCGTCAAGGCGGAAGCCGTTGGAGCCGTCAAGGTCATCAAGGTCGAGGTTTGAGCCAAAGCTGCCTGTCTTGCCGAACACAACATAGGTGGAGCCGTTGTCAGTGTTACCGTCAACGTCAGCCATCCGCGCGCCGATGATGAAGTCATCAATGTCATCGCCATTGACATCCCCGGCACCGGAAACCGACCAGCCGCTTCTGTCCTGCCCGTCCTGGCCGTCTAAACCGAAGCCGTTGGTGCCATTAAGGTCGTCAATGTCGATGCTGTTGCCAAAACCGCTTGCCTTGCCAAAGACAATGGCAATTTCACCGGCGTTTGGCCCTTCGCTGGGGTCGCCCCCCGGCACGCCGATGATGAGGTCATCAAACCCGTCGCCGTTGATGTCCCCGGCGCCGGAAACCGACCTGCCGCTTTGGTCATCAGGGCCCTCGCCGTCGATGCGGAAGCCGGTGCTGGCGCCCCTCAGGCCCGACAGGTCAATGCTGGCGCCGAAATCATCATCCCCCGTGGTGTTGCTGTCTTTCGTGGTGTCACGGCCGAAGACAACGTAGCTTTCGCCAGCGTTGCCGCCTGCGGGGTCACCATTGAGCGCGCCGATGATGATGTCATCAAACCCGTCACCGTTGACATCCCCCGCCGCCGAGACCGAGTGGCCGCTGTCGTCATTATTGCTGACGCCGTCGATGCGGAAGCCGTTACTGCCGTCAAGGTCGGCAAGATCAATGCTGGTGCCAAAGCTGCTCGACTTGCCGAAGACGACGTAGGTTTCGCCGCGGTTCGAGCCGCCCGGGTCACCTTTCGGCGCGCCGATGATGAAATCATCAAACCCGTCGCCGTTGACATCCCCCGCCCCTGACACCGAGGTGCCGCTCAAATCGCCCCCGCCGACGCCGTCGATGCGAAAGCCCGTCGCGCCCTGCAAGCCGGAAAGATCAATACTGGCGGCAAAGCTGACGCCGTTTTCCGCCGTGTTGCGCCCGAACACAACATAGGCGGCGCCGTCGTCTTCGCCAGGAAGAACACTAGGGTCAGCACGGCGGGCGCCGATGACGAGGTCTTCAATCCCGTCACCATTGAAATCACCGGCACCGGAGACCGAATACCCGCTTTCATCGTCATTGCCGATGCCGTCGAGGCGGAAGCCGTCACCGCCATTAAGGTCGGCAAGGTCAATGCTGGCGACCCCGCTCCGCCCGAAGACAACGTAGGTTTCGCCGCGGTTCGAGCCGCCCTCATCACCGAAGGGCGCGCCGATGATGAGGTCATCAAACCCGTCGTTATTGATGTCGCCTGCGCCCGAAACGGAATGCCCGCTTTTATCGCCACCGCTGACGCCGTTGATGCGGAAGCCGTCAAACCCGTCAAGGCTCCCCCCGATTTGCCGAAGACAACGTAGCTTTCGCCACTGCCGCCGCCATTGGGGTCGGCATCGAGCGCGCCGATGATGAGGTCATCAAACCCGTCACCATTGACATCCCCCGCCGCGGACACCGAGCTGCCGCTGCGGTCATTCAAATCGTCGCCGTCAAGGCGGAAGCCGTTGGTGCCGTCAATGTCGGAAAGGGAGATGCTGTTGCCAAATCCGCTCCTTTTCCCGAACACGACGTAGCTTTCGCCGCCGTCCTGCGCCCCCCCGTCACCCCCTGGCGCGCCGATGATGAAATCATCAAACCCGTCACCGTTGACGTCCCCCGCCGAAGACACCGAAGTGCCGCTCAAGTCGTTACCGGTGGCGCCGTCGATGCGGAAGCCCGAGGCGGTGCCATCAAGGCTGGTCAGATCAAAGCTGGTGCCAAAATCATCATCCCCTGTCGTGTTGCTGTCGCGCGTCGTGTCGCGCCCCAGAACAACATAGCTGACGCCGCGGTTACTGCCCCCCGCGTTACCGCCCGGGGTGCCGATGATAAAATCATCAAACCCGTCGCCGTTGACATCCCCCGCCGTAGACACCGAGGTGCCGCTTTCGTCAAAATTGGCGCGGCCGGGGATGCGGAAGCCGTCACTGCCATCAAGATCGGCAAGTTTAATCGTGTGTTCATACCTCACCTGCTCGACCTCGATCGCCACCACCCCGCCGGTCTCGAAATCGCCGCTGTTATCCCCCAGATAGACAAGCGTGCCGTCCTTTGCCTCGATGGCCGTGAACAGATAGCCCGTGTCCGTGTCAACCTCACGGCCAGCGGAGGTCTCGCTGTTCCTGCCGCCGGAAACCAGCAGGTATTGATTGTCACCGGTGGGCCTTGTGTTGCTGCGCACCAGGTCCCAGTCGCCGTTGCTTTTCTCCTCGGCGTACCAGAAATTGTCATCATCATCACGGGTGGTGCCAAAATTATCCCTGATTCGCACCGGGTCCTCGCGCCCCCTGAGGTAAAGCACGATCGTCAGGTCCTTGGCATTACCGTCGATGACCTGCCGGTCTTGAAAATTTACGAGAATGCGCGACGTCGTGAAGGCATAGGCGAAATTGCCGTCCTCGTCATTGACAACATACAACTCCTGATAATTGGCGTAATCACCGCCATAGGTATCATCGACATTGTTTTTGGTGATGAGGAAGCCGTCCGTCCCGAAGGGAATGCGCCTCTGCCCCAACGGCTCGAACAGGAACTCCTCAACCCGCGTCCCATACGCGAGTTCATTGTTTTGCCCGCCACGGACCAGCGGGAACTGGTTGTCCCCTGAGGGGGAATTATCCCTGCGCTCCAGCGACCAGATGCCGCCGCTCGACTTTTCCGCAAACCAGTAATTGAAACTTGAAGAATCGAGGCCAAAATCATCCCTGATCCGGATCGGCTCCTCTTCCCCCGCCAGGTACAGCACCACCGTCTGTGAACTCAAATCATTGTAATAATTGCTGGGCTTCTTCGACGTCGCGAAAGCGTATTCAAACACCCCGTTATCATCCCTGATGACATAGAGCGAATGGAAACTGTCATCGGGGAAATCCCGCTCCAGCCTTGCCATATTGATGACATGGGACGGCGCGTCATCCGCCAGCGCTTCTTCGCTGGCGTCAGGGTTCGGGATCGAGCTGTCCTGCACCAGCGCGAACAGTTTCTCTCCACCTTCAATCGGAATAGTCGGCGCCACCCAGGTGACATCCCCCCCCGCGGCGACGACATCCCCCCTGATGTCAAGCGTATTGTCGGCCCCGGTATTCGCCGTGACCTGGCCCAGCCTGAAGTAATCCTGCAAATTGACCCTGCCGTCAAAGCGGGCGTCGAACTCAGCACCAAAGGACACGGTCAAGATCCAGCCATCATCCGTCCGCAGGGCATAAAACGGCAGATCAAACAAATAAATGTTAATATCTTCACGCAGCTCAAAAACAAACGCTGTGAAGGTGACGGGGTTGTCCAGCCCCGAGGCGGCATTAGTGATGGTCAGGGGGGTCTTAGCCACAAAGGCATCTCTCGCCCCTATTATATTCGCCAAGGTCAGAGGGCGATCGGCAACAAACCCGAAGGCCTCACCCCCGTCATCGACCTGATAACCTTGCTCGCCTGCCCCCACGGTGATGCTCTCCGTGACATTATTGACATTCAGCTCCTGCACCGACTTGATGCGCAGGAAATCGGTCCCTCTGGTCTCCGTCCTCAACCTCCCCAGCACGACGGGGTCGCCGTCATCAAAGCGCGCCTTGCCGTCAGTGTTCTCCGCCAGCACCCCGCTGCCTTCACTGTCGCGGAAAAAACTGTCGCGCCGCAGGGCCGGGGTGGCGGTGTCGCTGTCATGGTCGATGGTAAGGTAAAGCGGCGTTATCGGCGTTTCCTGCAAGGTGATGTCGAATTCACGGGTGAAGTCACCGCCGCCGGTCTGGTTGCTGGTCTCCCTGTCCTCGACCTCGACCCTCAGCTCGTACAGCTCCCCCGCGGCTTTGACGGCGGCGCCAGCCTTCAGCGCCAGCACGCCGGACGTGGAATTGACCTCGAACAACGCGTTATCGGCGGGCGCGCCTTCGCCTTCCACCAGCTTGAAGCTCATCCACCTCAAGGCGGATGGTGGTGCCGGCGCGCCGCGCCGTGCTGCTCGGGGTCACGCCAAGCGGCGCTTCGTTGACATCCCGCACCCGCACCTCAAGGTTCAGGAACGCGTCGCGATTGCCTTCGTCATTGCCATCGGCGTTGTCCTTGCCGGAGTTCGAGCGGACCCGTGCCCGCACATCAAACACCGCGTAGGTGACGCCGCCTTCCGTCACGTAACGCGCCTGATCATGCTCGTAATTGAGGGGGTTTTTCTGAAGCAATGAGGTGTTGGGGTTGGTGGACTGCTTGAACAGGTTGTTGTCCTCTCCCCCTTGCAGGGAAAAGCCGACGCTGTCGCCGTCGTCATCCCGCCCCCGAAACTGGAATATTTGGCCGCCACCGGCATTGGAATTTTCATCCACCGTCACCGTCGCCATGGCGTCACCGTTGCCATCCACGGGCAAGCCGCCAATACGGCCCCAGGTCATCAATATTCCGCAGGTTGATGACGTAATCATGGGGGGTGTCGGCGTTGTTATCGTCAACCGCCTCGTTATCAATGACATTGCCCTGGGCGTTGAGGGCGAGGATCTGGACCGTCAGCTTGTCCCGCGGGCTGGCCTCGTAATCGCCGGAATCCGTTCCAATGTAATAAAGCAATTGGTCGAGGAGGAAGAAATCGGCATTGTCATTGCTCGAGCTGGCCGCCGCCAGACGGAACCCCGGCGCGCCCCCCAGCGTCCCCACCAGCAGGCCGGACCTGGGGTTTTGAGGATCGGTGATGGCGTCGTAAGTGATCTTGTCGGCATGGGTCTGGCCATTCGCCTCTTCCGGCAACAGCGCGTCGCCGCCGGAAAACGTCGGGCTTTCGGA
>JAGWAQ010000190.1:0-379 GCA_021296375.1 Alphaproteobacteria bacterium | reverse complement strand
TTGGCCACCTCCTCGACATCGGTGACAACAACCCCGACGTCGAGCTTGATGATATCCTCGCCGTTGGAATCCGAAATCGTCACATCACCCACCTGATAGCGGGTGACGATGAACGTGTCATCCCCCGCCGCCCCTTCCGCCGACCGGTAGACGTAGCTCGAGCCAAGGACCAGCTGGTCATCACCGCCGCTCGCCGACAGCGCGATCTCGCTGGTGCTGTAATCACTGCGCACATCGCCGCTTTCATACGCCACCTCAAACGGCGATACCAATTCGGTGGTTGAGCCGCTCTTGAACCCCGCCGCCGTCAGGGCCGTGGTGAACGCCGTGTAGGTCAGCTCATCGCCCTCGCCGATCTGGTAGCTGAAATCACTGGCGG
>JAGWAQ010000189.1 GCA_021296375.1 Alphaproteobacteria bacterium | reverse complement strand
GGCTGATCGGCCTGCTCGCCATTATTGCCGTGCTTGGTGATTTTCTACAAAAAACTGACCCGTATTACACCAAAGTCAGCAATGTTGCGGGCCTGAAAAAAGGCGCGGCGGTGATTTACGAAGGCTATATCATCGGTTCCGTCTCCGGCATCACTCCAGAAGCCGAAGAAGAAGGCATGGCCTTCCGCATTGATCTTGAAATTCAGGAAGGCTGGCAAATCCCTGAAACCAGTCGTGCCGGCATCGCCTCCTTGTCCCTGCTTTCCGCCATGGCCAACCAGAACGAAGCGGGCGAAGGCCCGGCCCTCAAGCCAGGCGACGCAATTCCGATTTCCGAGCAAATGAATTTTGTCGATGAGTTGAGCCGTACCGCCGATAACTTTGCGCAAATCGCCGAAGAAAACCTCGTGCCTTTGCTCAACACCATGGATGAACTGCTCAGCAATCATGGCGCCACCACCCTTGGCAATGTTTCCCTGCTGACCGAAGGCCTGGCGGCGGAAGTGCCTAAAATTGCCTATAACCTGAACCGCTCTGCCCGCAACCTCAATCGCCTGATCAAGAGCATTGACCCGGAAATTGTCAGCGGCGCGGTTGATGATGTCGATGTCATTATCGACAATACCCTGAAGGCGTCGGAAGGCGTTAGCAACGCGGTGACGACCATCAATGCCGAAACCCTTTCCCAGATTCTGGCGACGCTCAATGAAGCCGAAGCCGCCACCGCCCAACTCAACAGCTTGATGGCATCTTCCGGCGGCAAGATCGACAGCATCCTGACCAATGTTGACCAGGCGGCGCTGAACACCAGCGACATCACCCGCTCTGGCGGCGACCAGATGCTGACGATCCTTGATCGCCTTGATCGCGCGGCGCTGAATATCGAAGAAATGACCAGCATTCTGAAGAACAATCCCGGTGTCCTGATCACCGGCACGGAGTAGGAGACGACCATGACCCCAGTACCCCCAATCGCAAACAACCGCCGCAACTTCATCATCAAGGCGGCGGCGGCAACTGTCATGGCCTCACCTCTGCTGGTGGCCTGCGCGGGCCCGGCACAACGTATTGTCGAGCATCATTACGGCATGTCGCTTGAACTGGCGGCCTTGCCCCTGCCCGAAGGCAAGGTCGTGACCCTTGATCGCGTCACTGGCCAGGGCATTTTTGCCGGTCGTCCAATTGTCGAAATGATCAATGATGCCCCGGCGCAATATGTCGAAACCCGCAGCAAGCTCTGGCATTCGTCCCCGGCTGATCTGCTGCGCGACGCGGCCATCAAGGGCTGGAACGCGTCATCCGGCCGTATGGTGGCGGCATCGGCCTCCACCAGCCGCGCTGAACTGAAGCTTGACCTTGACCTGATCGGCATCGGGTTTGACATGAACGGCGCCGGGTTCATCAACCTGCGGGCGACCCTTTCCACCAGTGACCGCAAGGTCCTTATCAACGGGCATTATGACGCCACGGGGCCATCGGCGGGTGATCTGAACAGCTCTGTGCTGTCGATTGAAAAAGCCGCTGAGAATGCCCTGAACGCCCTTGCGGCCGATATCGCCGCCGCCATCTGACGCGCCTCCCCGCCTTCAGCGTGAAGCCACAAGATCACCTTGGGTGAGCTAAAGTTCACGCTTGGGAGGGGTGTTGTTTTTCGGGCGTGGCGCCGGGTTCATGGACTCCGGGGCCAGATCCACCAATAAATCTTCCGTCACCGGTGCGCTGTGCATCCGCCCCTCCCCGCACCAGTCGTCATCAAAAGTGGCGGGCCAGATGGTCCCCGCTTCCTGCTCGATGGATTCCGACATGGGCGTCGGGGCATGGCGACGGCACCGCCCTTCGCGGGCTTTGGTCAGGGTGCCGGCATGGGTAATGTCCCAGAAAATGCAGTCCTTGCAATAAAGTTTAGGCATCAGCACCACCCCTGAAGCCCAAGGTCGCGGCACTGGCGGGGTCGATAAAGACCGCCGCCTTGCGCGTCGTCATCTCCGCCGCATAATCCGACGTCACGGCATGGGCAAACCCCCGTTCGGCAAGAGTCTTGATAAAGCCCTGCAGGGCTTGTTCCGCCTTTCCCGAGGTGCCGTGCTCATGCATAACCCCGCGGGTCAATTCCAGCGCATCAGCCCGCGGCAACATGCAGGAAGCCAGCACATCCGCATCGAGCAGGATTTGCGTCACCTCATCATCATGGGGGATGGCGGGCGTCGTGTTCTTGTCAAAAAACGTGGCCTCAAGGCGGGATTGCAATTCGCGCCAGGCTTGCCCGTGGCCACTGCGGCCATAAAGACGGCGACCGGCAATCATGGCGGAATAGCGTTCCTCCCCGAAGGGCACGCGGGACATATTGCGCCCGCGATGATCGAGATCATGGACAAGGGCCGTCATCACCAGCACCGTCATCTGGCGCCGCCCCAGCCCCGCCTGACGCCCCAATAACGCGGCGCTGATCATCACCGACATGTTATGCCATTGGTGGTGGTAACGGTTGCTGTGGGGGTTGCGGGACGCCGCCCAGATCAACGGCGCCACGGCCCGGCGGTATTTGCGAGGCACCCCTACCCCGGCCCATTTCAAGACGGCGTAAAGGTCAACATTCTGGCGGGTCTTAAGAAGTTTTGCGAGCATCAGCACCGCCCGCTCGAAATGCACGGCGCAATAATCAAGCGACGGCAAGCTGATGCCGGATTGGCGCAGACCATAGTTTCGGTGAGGCGCCATCACCCCACCTCACACTTTTGCCGTGCGGGAGATATTGCCGGTGTCACCGGGGGTAACCGTGTATTGATCGGCAATCGCGTCAATAATCGACAGCCCGTAACCGCCTTCGTCAGGGCGACGCGCCTCGGCCTTGATCATCCAGTCATCAGGGTTTGACGGCGGGGCATTATCGCTGATAGCGCAGGTCAAGACCTTGTCATCAATCTCGATATCAAGGGTGAAGACGCCGTCGGGATCACCCCCCTTGAACCCGTAACGAACAACATTCTGGGTGACTTCACCAATCGCCAGCTGAAGGTCGATCTCACGATCAGTCCAGTTCATTTCCTTCAGGATTTTATTGATGAACACGCGGGTTTCCTCAAGCGAGCTGGGTACACCCGTAAAAGATTGCGAATAGTTCATGGTCAATCTCCCCCCTGCCCGACAGATGTCACGATCAACACCGTGGCGTCATCATGGGTCGCCAATGTGCCTTCCTGGAATCGCCGCATGATGTCCGCCACGCGATGGGAGCCTTTCTGGCCACGATGCCCGCGGGCAATGTCCACCAATCCATCAAACCCCAGTTCATTGTCACCGTCCATGGATTCCGTGATCCCGTCGGTCATCACATAAAGGGCGGCGGAATCAAGCTGGCCCTGCCATGGCGTCAGCGGTTCCATGGAAATATCAATCAGTCCGAGCGGAACCGTATGGGAATCGATCACCTCATGCTCAGCTTCAGCTTCAGGTGCATAAAGAAGCGGCCCATGGCCACAATTGATGAGTTCCGCCTGCCCGGTGGCGGGGTCAAACCAGCCGCTGACAAAGGTGACAAATTTATCGGAGGCGACATCCAGCAGCTCGTGAT
>JAGWAQ010000023.1:7993-22452 GCA_021296375.1 Alphaproteobacteria bacterium | reverse complement strand
GAGCCAGCGACAAAGCCAAACCCCACAAAGGCGCCGATGAACCCCATCCATCTGGCGCGGTTTTCAGCGGAAGTGTTGTCGGTGACAATCGCCTGAATAACGCTGATATTGCCCGCCCCGAACCCCGCCAGCACCCGCGCCACAAACATTGTCGTCAGGTCAGTCGTCAGGGCAAAGACCAAATGCGCGATGGTCGAGGTCAGCACCGCCCCCACCAGCACTTTTTTGCGGCCGACGCGATCCGACAGCATCCCCAGCACCGGCGAGCCAATGAACATCGCAAAGGCGAAACTGGCCATCAGCAGGGCCATGATGGTTTCATTGCCCCCCGCCTCGTCGATCACCGCGAAAGGCAGCACCGGGATGAGCGCGCCAACACCCACAAAATTCACAAAAACAACAAGCAACAAGCCCTTCATGGCGCGGCTAACCTTCCCGGCAAGATCGGATCAATAAAAGCAGCTCCACACTGCACACTAGAACTGGAAATCACGGTAAATCGGGTCAACCTCTTGCGACCAGTCGTTGTGATAATGGTCCAGAAGCCGCTCGGCTTTGGTGATGCCCGATTGAACAATCTCCTTGAGCGGGTCAAGGAAACTGACCTCACTGTCGCCGATGCCGGCAATGTTGTTGCGCCGCTTCAGCCCGTCTCCTGAAATCGCCACCATCTGCCGCCCCAGCTCAAGCATATTCCGCCCGCCGATCTGGCCGTTCAAGCCATGGGTGGCGGCGCTCATCCGCGCCTCGGCGACATCCTCTGCCGTCAAGCCGCGCGCCAGCTCTTCGGCGGCGTCAAGCGACTCGGCGTCATAGAGCAGCCCCACCCAAAGCGCCGGCAAGGCGCAGATCATGTTCCACGGCCCGCCATCGGCGCCGCGCATTTCAAGGTATTGCTTGAGCCGCACTTCAGGAAAAGCGGTGGTGATATGATCTTCCCAATCGGCCATCACCGGCAGCTCGCCCTCATAACCCGGCAATTGCCCTGCCATGTAATCCCGGAACGACAAGCCGGCGACATCCGCGTAATCATCCCCGCGATGGAGGAAATACATCGGCACATCGAGAATATAATCTACCCATTGTTCATAGCCGAACCCGTCGTCAAAAACGCAAGCCGGAACACCACAACGGGCGTTGTCAGTGTCGGTCCAGGCTTGGGCGCGGGTCGACAACAGCCCGCTCGGCTTGCCCTCCTTGAAAGGGGAATTGGCGAACAACGCCGTCGCCACCGGCTGAAGCGCCAGCGAGGTGCGGAATTTCCGCGCCATGTCGCGCTCATCACTGTAATCAAGATTAACCTGGATGGTGGAAGTGCGCTGCATCATATCCAGCCCGAGCGTGCCGACTTTTGGCATATGCGCCCGCATGATTTTATAGCGGCCTTTCGGCATCCACGGCACATCATCGCGGGGCCATTTCGGGTCATAGCCGACCCCCAGCATGCCGAGGCCGAGCGTGGCCGTCACCTCACGCATGATTTTCAGGTGGCTGTTGGTTTCGCGGCAGGTTTCATGGAGCGTCGCCAATGGCGCGCCGGACAGCTCGAACTGCCCGCCGGGCTCAAGGGTCAAGGAGCCGCCATTGACCTCCTTGACCCCGATGATAGCGTCACCTTCCATGATCGCGGTGCCGCCAAGCCGGTCATTCAGTGCCGTCAATAACGCGCCGACGCCGCTCGCCCCGTCATAGCCGGGGCGGCGATTGGTCGTCACATCAAAAAGGAATTTCTCGTGTTCGGTGCCGATACGCCAATTCTCGCGTGGGGTTTCACCGTTCTGCAACCACTGGATGAGATCACCTCGTCCAGTGATACGCGGGCTATTCACTTCTGCCATTAACGGCGTCCTTTCCATTCTCCGGCAGCGGACTGCCAGATCGCGAGGGCCGCCAGCATCGCTGTATCCGCCCGCAAGATATTGCGCCCCAACGCGACGGCATGGGCCTGCGCCTGGGCGATGATGTGGTCACGTTCACGGGGGGAAAACCCGCCTTCAGGACCGATGAAAATCGCCGCCTTGCCCGTCAGCCCGGCCACGACATCAGCCATGGCGTGATCAGGCGAAGCGGCGCGATCTTCATCACAGAATATGATATGGCGCGTCGCGG
Source organism: Alphaproteobacteria bacterium (assembly GCA_021296375.1). Lineage (GTDB taxonomy): Bacteria > Pseudomonadota > Alphaproteobacteria > Puniceispirillales > UBA1172 > JAGWAQ01. The sequence goes on along the minus strand of JAGWAQ010000023.1, from coordinate 20,343 downwards.
GCCAATCTTCAAGCAAGGCGGTGAGCGAAATCGGCGCCCGGATCTCGGGAATAGTGGTGCGGCCGGTTTGCTCCGCCGCTTCAATGGCATTGGCGCGCATCCGGTCGGTGTTCACGCGGCTCATCTGGGTGCGATCGGTCATCACCGGCTGAAGGATGCCGACCCCGAGTTCCGTGGCTTTTTCGGCGATAAAATCAATACGGGCTTTCTTGATCGGCGCAAACACCAGCATCAGGGAAGGCACAGGGTCCTGGGGGCGGGTGGCCGCAAGGCAGTGCAGCACTGCCGCTTTCTTCGCCGCCTGGGTGATCTCCGCCTGCCATTCGCCATCCTTGCCATTGAACAGCAGCAGCTCATCGCCCTCGGCTTTGCGCAGCACATTCAACAGGTAATGGGATTGATCGCGGTCAAGCGTCACCTCAGCATCCTGGCAAAGCGGGGCGGTGCAATAAAGGCGTTGACGGGTTTCAAGAGCCATAACCTTTCAATACTCCCGGGGTTTTGATCTGGCAAGTCATCAATTCCCCGGCCCTTGGCCGCGGCTAACATTCCGCAACCCCTTAATTCTCTTGCCCCCTGAATTCTCTTGAACCTGAATTCACTTGCCAAGCGCCAGCGAAACCCGCTAACGATGAGGCATGAGTTCCCGTAGTGACATCACCACATCCAGCTGGGTGGCATGGTTGCCCGACGCTTTGATCCCCTACGCGCAACTGGCGCGGTTTGACCGCCCCGTCGGCTGGTGGCTACTGGTTCTTCCCGCCTGGTGGGCGATCCTGACCGCCACCATGGTGATGAACATCCCCCTCATGGATAGCGCCAGGGTAATGGCGCTGTTCCTGATTGGCGCCATGGTGATGCGCGGCGCCGGATGCGTCATCAATGATCTCTGGGATCGTGATCTTGACCGCGCCGTTGCCCGCACCCGTGACCGCGCCCTGGCGGCAGGTGTCATCAGCTTTAACGGCGCCATGGTGTTTCTGGCGGGGCTTCTGGCCATTGGCCTTGTGGTGCTGGTGCAATTGCCCCTGACGGCATTCTGGACGGGGGTGGCGTCCTTGCCGTTGATCGTCATCTACCCCCTTGCCAAACGCTTCACGGGATTGCCGCAGATTGTGCTGGCCCTGACCTTCAGCTGGGGGGCCTGGCTTGGCTGGTCGGCCTTCGGGGCATGGCCGGGGGTGATGGCGGGGGTTCTCTATCTCGCCGCCGCCTTCTGGGTATTTGGCTATGACACGATCTACGCCATTCAGGACATGGAAGATGACCGCAAGATCGGCATCCGCTCCGCCGCCCTGACGCTGGGGGACAACCTCAAGCCGGTGGTGGTGATGTGCTATGCCATGATGCTGCTGGCGCTGCTGCTGGCGGGGGCGTTGCGTGACGCGGCAGGGGTCTATTACCTCGGGCTTGGCGGCGTCGCCATCCACCTTAACACGCAGATCAGGCGGATTGATTTGACCGACCCGCAAGGCGCCGGGGCATTGTTCCGCTCCAACCGCAACACCGGGCTGATCCTGACCCTTGCCCTTGCGATTGAGGCGGTGACAAGAAACGGGCCCGGGCTCTAGAGATACTCGTCAGGGTTGGCGGCGGCGACATCCATCACCTGCCACGGCGCAAGCGGCAGCGGCATCATCACCTCGTTCATTCGCGCCATCACCTGAAGGCGCAACTGGCGGTCAGCCCTCATGGCGTCAAGCCAGTCATCGAGCGGTTGATCTTCAGCACCTGCCATCTTTTTACCTGCCATCTTTTTACCTGCCATGGCTTTGATGCGGGTCAAGACCGCGTCTTCCGTGACGGCATCAAAGCGTCGCCCCTCGGCGGGGATCAAGGCATGGGCCAGAGGCTCGCCATCAGGGGCATAAAGACCGGAGCGGGATTGATAGCCATAAACCGGCTGGTCAAAAACCGCGCCCCCCTGGCGGCGGCCATGATCAACACAGCCGTCATCAAGCCGCACAAAATCATAAGCAATGCCGAGGGCTTCCGTGTCATGCATATGCAGGAGCTGGGCGTCATCAAGCCAGGTGATGTTGAGCGTCACTGATGTGCCGGGGCTGGGGCAAGCGGTGGCGGGGGCGGCGCAATAATAGGACAGGGTGGCGGCGTAGACGACATCGCAATCTTTCAGCACGCAAGCGGTGACAGGCAATTCCGCTTCAAGCCCGAATTTCCGCCTGAGCTGGAGCGGCGCCCGGTTCGACCCCACTGAAATAACCGCCGTCCGCCCCGCAAGTTCATCCGCCGTGATGCCATCGGGGCGCAATTCCGGCAATCCGTTGCGCATCCAGAAATCCCCCGAAGGCGCGGGATAGGGGTAAAGCCTGGCCTGCGCACGGGGGCAGATGGTGCCGCCGGTGTGTTCTGGAAACCAGTCTGGGTCAAGCGTCATGGAAACCGCCGCGATCAGAGCAAGCCTGTGGTTTCATCAAGGCCAAGCACAAGGTTAAGGTTTTGCACCGCCGCGCCCGACGCCCCTTTGCCAAGGTTGTCGAGCCGCGCCACCATCATCACCTGGTGCTGATCATCACCATCATCATAACCAAGCGTATGGATATCCAGCATATTGGTGCCTTTCAGCGCATCCGCCGCCAGATAACCCTTGTCGGTCAGGCCGTCGCCTTCATCAAGGCCGCGAACGCGGATAAAAGCTTCATCGGCGTAATGGGCGGAATACACATCATGCAGGTCACGGCGGCGGGCCCCCGGCTTTAACTGCGCCGATGTCAGGGGCAGTTGAACCAGCATCCCGCAATCGAAATCACCCACCATCGGCAGGAAGGTCGGCTTGCGGTCAAGGCGGGCGTGCATCATCACTTCCGGGATATGCTTATGGGCAAGATTGAGGGCATAGGCAAAATGCCTGGGGCCGTCGTTATTGTCCATGTAACTGATCAGGGCTTTGCCGCCGCCGGTGTAACCACTGATGGCGGAAATATTCAATGGCGCGTCAGGGCTGATCATCCCCCCGTCCACCAGCGGACGGATCAAGGCGATCATCGCCGTCGCGTAACAGCCGACATTGGCGACGCGCCGACTGCCAGCGATCATCCCGCGCTGGGCATCATCAAGTTCAGGGAATCCATAGGCCCAGTCCGGGTGGGTGCGAAACGCCGTCGAGGCATCGATGATCTTGACCGCAAGCCCTTCCGCCAGTTGCACAGCTTCGATCGCCGCCTCATCAGGCAGGCAGAGAATGGCGGCATCCGCCGCCGCCATGGCCTGACGACGGGTGGCGGCATCTTTACGCAGATCATGATCAATGGTGATCAGTTCCACATCAGGGTGGGCGATCAAACGGTCACGCACTTGCAAACCTGTGGTGCCCGCCTCGCCATCGATAAAGATTTTATAACTCATAAGGCTTTTTACGCCGCGGCCTTGACGGGGGCAAGCCGAAACTCCGCCACCGGCAACAGAAGCCGCCGGAATTTGTCGCCCAGAAAGGTTGTACTTTGCCCCTCAAGAGGCTATGTCAGAAGCATGAGCGATGATTTTTCAAAATTGATGGATATGCTGCTGGACCGCGCCCGCAAGGCCGGGGCGGATGCGGCGGATGGTATTGTTGTTGGTGGCCATGGCCATGGGGTTTCGGTCCGCATGGGGGCGGTGGAATCAATCGAACGGTCCGAAGATCACGACATTGGCCTGCGAGTATTTGTCGGCCAGCGCAACGCCAGCATTTCAACCTCACGCCTTGATGAGGACAGCATCACGACCCTCGCCGAACGTGCCGTGGCGATGGCCAAACTGGCGCCGGAAGACCCCTATGCCATGCTGGCGGAACCCCACCAACTGGCAACGGAAATTCCTGAGCTGGATATGTTTGATGCCAGCACCCCCAGCGCGGAAGACCTGAAATCCCGCGCCCTGGAAGCCGAAGACGCCGCCCGCGCTGTCCCCGGCATCACCAATTCCGAAGGCGGCAGCGCCTCCCACGGGGTGGTGGATGTCATGATCGCCACCTCAAACGGGTTTTCGGGCCGCTACAACCGCAGCAGCTTCGGGTTTTCCGCCATGGTATTGTCGGAAAAAGACGGCGTCATGGAACGGGATTACGATTACTCCTCCGCCGTTTATGAAGCCGATTTGAAACCCCCCCGTGATGTCGGCCGCAATGCCGGTGAACGGACAATGGAACGCCTTGGCGCTATCCGCCCGCCGACAGGTGATTTTCCGGTGATTTACGACAATCGGGTGTCGCGTTCCATCGCCTCGCATATCGCCTCCGCCATCAACGGCAGCGCGATCGCCCGTGGCACCAGCTTCCTGAAAGATAAAATGGGCGAAGCCATTGCCGCCTCCGGCATCACCCTGGTGGATGACCCGTTGCGCCCCCGCGGCATGGGGTCCTCGCCGTTTGACGGCGAAGGCCTGGCGCGTCGACGGCGGGTGATGGTGGATAACGGCGTCTTGCAAGGCTGGTTCCTTGACCTCGCCGCCGCCAAACAATTGGGGCTTGACCCCACGGGTAACGCCGGTCGCGGTGTTGGCTCCGCGCCTTCCGCTGGCACCAGCAACTGGATCATGGAACCGGGGGAGATCAGCCGCGATGCCTTGATCGCCGGCGTTGATGAAGGTTTTCTTGTCACCGAGATGATCGGGTCATCCGTCAGCTTGATCACCGGGGATTACAGCCGCGGCGCCTCAGGGTTCTGGATCAAGAACGGCAAGATCAGCCATCCGGTGACAGAGGCGACGATTGCCGGCAACCTTAATGACATGCTGATGAACATCACCCTCGCCGATGACCTTGACCTGACGCAATCCACCGCCGCGCCATCCTTGCGGATTGACGGCATGACGGTGGCTGGAGGCGCCTGATCATGGCGCTTGATCTTGCCCATCACCCCCGCCGGGGGCTGCGGGACTGGCTTGAGCTGATCTTCAAGGACCATGGCTTTCTGCGGCTGGCCTGGCATAACCGTCATGAGTTCAGCCCCGGCATGTGGCGCGCCAATCAACCGGCACCAAAAGACGTTCGCGCCGCCGCCCGGCTCGGGGTAACCACCATCATCAATTTGCGGGGACCGCGGTCCGACGGCGGCTGGCGGCTGGAAAAGGAAGCTTGCGACGCGGCGGGGATCACGCTTGTTGATTTTACCATCCGGTCGCGCGATGTGCCGGATGCCGAGATGATCCGCCGCGCCAAAGAGGTGTTTGACGCTGTCGAAAAACCGGCCTTGATCCACTGCAAATCCGGCGCCGACCGCGCCGGGGTCATGTCGGCGATCTATCTGCTGTTGATGACCGACGCAACCGTGGATGACGCGCTGAAAATGCTGTCGCTCAAATACCTTCATGTCCGTCAGGCGAAAACCGGGCTGCTCGATGCGTTTATCGAAGCCTATCGTCCGGCGCAGGAACGGGGGGTGGATTTCCTCACCTGGGCGGAAGAGGAGCTTGATCCGGCGGCCATCAAATCCCGTTTCATGGCGAAAGGCTGGGCGGTGCGACTGGTGGATGATGTGCTGGGGCGCGAATGATCACTCGCTGAAATGCTGAAGTGCGCAAAGGCGGGCATAAAGCCCGTCTTTTTTCATCAGCGTGCTGTGCTGGCCAGCCTCGACAATTCGCCCCTGATCCATGACCAGAATCTGATCAGCGTTCTGGACGGTGGACAAGCGGTGGGCGACAACAATCGTGGTCCGACCGGCGGCAAGTTTTTCAAGCGCCAGCTGGATCTGTTTTTCGGATTCCGCATCAAGCGCGCTGGTCGCTTCATCAAGCAGCAGCACCGGCGCGTTGCGCAAAATCGCCCGGGCAATTGAAATCCGTTGCCGCTGGCCGCCGGACAGCCGCCCCCCGCCTTCCCCCACAAGGGTATCGTAGCCATCGGCCTGACCCATGATAAAGTCATGGGCGGCGGCTTCACGGGCGGCGGCCTCGACCTCATCATCGCTGGCGTCAAGGCGACCAAGGCGAATGTTGTTGCGGATCGTGTCGTTGAACAGCATCGCGTCCTGACTGACAAGAGCCATCTGCCGCCGCAAGTCATCAAGCGTCAGTTCAGTGATGTCATGACCATCCAGAGTGATCTGGCCTGAACTGCGGTCAAACAACCGCGGGATGAGGTTGATGACGGTTGTCTTGCCGGCGCCGCTTGGCCCCACCAAGGCCGTCACCTGGCCCGGGCGGGCGCTGAAGCTGATGCCGTCAATCGTCGCGGTCTCGCCGTAACTGAAGCTGACCTGATCAAAATCAAGCGCGCCTTTCGCCGCCGTCAATGCAAGCGGATGAACGGGATCATTGATCTGGCGTTCGGCATCAAGCAGGGCGAAAATCCGGTTCGACGCGGCGGCGCTTTCCTGCACCACGGCGTTCAATGTCCCCAGCCCCCGCACCGGCTGAACCAGCATCAGAAGCGCGGTGATGAACCCCGCGACATCGCCAACCTGCATTTCGCCATTAACAACACGCCAGCCCGCCAGCGCAATGACGCCAGCAACCGCAACCCCGCCAAGCACTTCAAGGATAGGGTCAATGCGGGCGCGGCCCAGAGTCAGACGGAACAAACGGTCAAACAACTGGTCAAACGCCAGCGCCGTGCGGCGGGTTTCATGGCCCTCAAGACCATAGGCGCGGGTCATGCGACTGCCCGTCAGGGTTTCGTTCAACAGCGACGTGACATCAGCCATTTGTTCCTGCAGATGCGAGGATTGCTTGCGCTGTTTCTGGCCAATCTTGATGATCGGTTGCATCGCCAGCGGATAGACCCCCAGCACGATCAAGGTCAGCAGCCAGTCAAACCACACCATCATCGCCACCATGGTGATGATGGTCAGCATATCGCGGATCAGGTTATTGGCAAGGCGGATGATCGCCTCACGCACGATCAGCACATCGTTCATCAGGCGCGAGACAAATTCCCCCACCGGCGCCGACATCACCAGCGCCAGATCAGCACGGATCAAATGCGCCGTCATGGCTTTCTGGATTGAGGTCGTGATCAGCAGCGCCAGTTGATTGACCTGCCGCACCTGAAAATACATCGCCACCCCCTTGATGAGGGTAATGCCAATGATCAGCGGCGGCACCTGCCAGATCAGGTCAGCGGAAGCCGCCCCGAGGGCATCAAAAACATAGCGGATCAAGGCGGGATACGCCGACGAGGTTGCCGACACCAGCGCCATCAACCCCAGCGCAACGGCAATGGCTTTCTTGCGCGAGGAAATCCAGTCCCGCCAGAGCCGGCGCAACACCGCGCCTGTGGTCAGAGTTAATGGGGCCGGAGCTTGAAACATCATCAGGCTGTTTTACGCCTTTTTCGGGAAGGGGACAACCGCCGCCAGCAATGCGGCGGCGGCGGCATGAACAGCGGCATCATCAATATCATCAATGGCCCCGGGCTGATCCATCCGTTTCGGGTCCGGCGGCAGGAAGGTCGTGATCAATGGCGAATCCAGCACCGGCAAACTGCTGGCGAAAACCCGAATGGCGGGGCGCCCCGTGGCGACCGCGATATTGATCAGGCTGGTGTCATTGCCGAGATAAAACGCCGCCTGTTCATGCAGGGCAATGACGGTTTTCACCGGTTGATCAAAAACACATTGCGGGGCGGGGGTGGCGCCGGGCAAAGCGGTGATGATGGCCTCCGCTATGGCGGATTCCGCCGGACTGCCGCATAACACAACAGGCACATCAGGATGACTTTCATGAAGCCGGGCGATGACCGCCGCGAAACGCATCGGCGACCAGCGGCGAATGGCGTCAGCCGCCCCGACCCCCATGATGATGAAAGGCCGGGATGGCGCCAGGGCCATGGCCTTTGAACGACTGTCCGCGTCCGGGGTGATGCGCGGCTGCTCGTCATCAGGCGCAATCCCGAATTGCGCGCAAAACGCCGCGACGGTCTGGCGCGGATGCGCGCGTTTTAATGCCGGCGACAGCGGCGCCCCGTGGTTAAGCCCGTGTTTCTGTTTGCCGAACCCGTAACCGGCACGCTTGGGGATGCCCGCAAGCCAGGCGGCGGCGGCATATCGCCAGCTTTTATGCAGGATCCAGATTTCATCCGCTTGCGTGGCCCGCAGTGCCATCACCAGGCGGAGGAACCCCAGCCAGCCGTCGTGCTGGCCTTTTTTGCCGCGTTCCGACCGATGCAGGGGGGTGATGGCCAATTCGGGATGATCCATCATCACCGCCGCCGCTTGCGCCGAAGGCTTGGCCATCAGGGTGATCGGCCGCGCCGCGATCATGGCGTCGAGCCAGGGTTTATGCCAGACCATATCCCCGATCCCCACCATCGGCTGGATAACAAGAGTGCGATGGCCAGATGACGGCTGTGAATGCGTTGAAACCATGCTTTTGTCATATCGTGATGCCTCGGTTTCCGCAATTCTTTTGCGCAGGATCAGCGATTTATCCTCGCGGGGGGGTATTTATCCTCGCGGGGGAGGGGTTGCGGCGGTTTTTCGGTCGCCGAAATCCTGTGGAATTGTTAAGATCACAAAAATGTTTTACCCCGCGCCCTGAACAGGCCTTGCAACATGGCGAATTCTTGACAATGATCAAAACCTGGCTGAAATCCCCCCAAGGCATCGCCGCTGTTGCTCGGCTGGCCAGTATGGTGCTGGGAATGCTGCTGAAAACCATCCGCTGGACCACCATCGATAAAGGCGGGCTTGAGCTGGTGCAATCCGGCGAAGCGGTGATTTTCGTCAATTGGCATTGCCGGTTGTTGTCAATTCCGGCGATGATCGGCCACCGTTACCCCGCCGCCTATATCATCTCGCCCTCGCGCGATGGCCAGCTGATCTCCGGCACCGTCGCGCCCCTTGGGGTGGGTACGATTTGGGGGTCACGCAGCAGCAAGGCGATCAGCGGCTATCGCGAAATGCGGCGACGACTGAACGCCGGGCTTCATGTCGGCATCACCCCTGACGGCCCCCGCGGACCGGCGCGAATGGCGGCCGCCGGCGCGATCATGCTGGCGAAATCCAGCGGCGCGGCGCTGGTGCCGGTATCCTGGTCGACCTCACGGATCAAACGCCTGAATTCCTGGGATCGACTGGCGGTGCCGAAAGCCTTCAGCCGCGGGGTTCAGTATTACGGCGCGCCCATCCGCATCCCCCGTGACGCTGATGACGCGGCGGTTGAAGCGGCACGACTGGCGCTTGAAGACGCCATCAATCACGTCAGCGCCGAAGCCGACGCGATCTTTGGCCATGCCCCTGACCATGCCGCCTCGCGCTATGGCGAAGGCAAGGAAAAACGCTGATGCGGGCGCTCGTTCTTCTCATCTACCGGTTGATCTGGCTGATCCTCGGGATGGTGGTGCCGGTCATCCTGCGGTGGCGCGCGCGCCATAAAAAAGAAGACCTGAGCCGCCGCCAGGAACGCTATGGCCATGCCTCGCGTCCCCGCCCCTCCTCTGGCCATCTCTATTGGCTGCATGGCGCCAGTGTCGGGGAAACCGTGTCATCTCTGGTGCTGGCCAAGGCCATGATCAATGCCAATCCCGATGCCCATGTCCTGATCACCAGCGGCACCGTGACCTCCGCAAAAATGCTGGAGCAACGCATCGAAACCCTTGGCTTGTCGGCACGCATCACCCATCAATACCACCCCTATGATCACCCCGTCTGGATCAAGCGGTTCCTTGACCATTGGCGGCCGGACCTGGTGGTGATGATGGAAAGCGAGATCTGGCCCAATATGGTGATGATGAGCAATGAACGCCGCCATCCCGTCGCCATGGCCTCTGCCCAGATTTCGGAAAAATCCCTGCGGTATTGGGCAGGGCGGGGGCATTTGCTGGCGCGAACAATGTTCCCGGTGTTCCGCCGCATCATCACGGTGGACGCGATCCAGGAAGCGCGATTTGACAGCCTGCCGACGCGCCCGGGCACAGTTCTTGTTGGCGGCTCCATGAAAGCCGCCGCCCCGGCCCTGACTGATAACCCCGAATTGCGGCAACAGATCACCGCCGCCGCGGATGGACGTCTGGTGGTGCTGATGGCCTCAAGCCATGACGGCGAAGAAAAAATCTTCCTTGATGCCATGAGTGCCGTTAATCAATCCGGCGGGTTCATGAGCGTCATCGCCCCGCGGCATATCGTGCGTGGCGCTGCCATCCGCCAGATGGTTGAAGCCGAAGGCATGACGACAGGCCAGCATAGCCGGGGGGAACCCCCTGCCCCCAATCAGCAGGTCTTCATCGCTGATATGATGGGGGAAATGGGGGGCTTGATCCGTGCCGCGGATATCATCGTTCTGGGCGGCGCGTTCGGCAATATCGGGGGGCATAACCCCATGGAAATGGCGGCGCTGGATAAAGGCGTGATCTCCGGCCCCCATACGTTTAAAAACACCGCCGCGTTTGAATTGATCGACACCCATGGCGGGTTGATAACCGCCTCGACCTCATCCGCCGTGGCCGATGCCATCACCGTGCTGGCGGCGTCCGCAACCTTGCTGGACAAACATAATCATGGCGCGGCGAAAGCCTATCAAGTGCTGGCCGATGCCGCCGCCGCCACCGCCCAGGTGCTGATGGCGCTGACCAACGACGGGGGGCCGCAATCATGATCACCACCCCGAAGTTTTGGTATAGTCCTGGCGGCTTCGGGCGGTTGTTGGCCATTGCCCTGACCCCCGCAAGCTTGCTCTGGCGGCTGGCGGCAGGGCTGAAGGCCCGCATGGCAACCCCCTATCACCCCAGCATTCCCGTCGTGGTGGTGGGCAATTTGACCGCGGGCGGCACCGGCAAGACCCCCCTTGTGGCGGCACTGGCCAAAGCCATGGCGGCGTCCCGTCCGGTTATCCTGACGCGTGGTCATGGCGGGCGGATCACCGGCCCCCACCTGGTGACGGGTGATGATACCGCCGCTGATATCGGCGATGAAGCCAAATGGCTGAGCGGCAAAACCCCTGTCGTGGTGGCGCGGCATCGCGGCGATGGCGCGCGATGGATTGAAACCCATCTGCCCGATTGCCAGATCGTCATCATGGATGACGGGCTGCAGAACACGACGATTGCCCCCCATACCCGCCTTGCGGTGTTCAGCGGGGATTTGGGGGCGGGCAACGGCAAGGTCATTCCGGCGGGCCCGTTGCGGGAGGATTTCGCCTCTGGCCTTGGCCGTGTTGACGGCGTCATCATCACCGGCGAGGACACGTCAGGCCTGACCAGCCAGTTGAAAGCGGCAGGGTTCACCAAACCTGTGATGACCGCCAGCCGCGCCCTTGATGCCGACACGCTATCAGCCCTCACGCGGCCGGTCATTGCCTTTGCCGGCATTGGCCACCCCCAGGGCTTTGTTAACATGCTGCTGGCGGCGGGGGTTGAGGTGGTGACGGCGGTGCATTTCCCCGATCACCACCCGTTCAGCGACGACAATATCGCCGCCCTGAAACGTGAGGCGGCGGAACATAACGCCCTGTTGGTGACAACCGAAAAGGATTTAACGCGCATTTCCGGCGCTGATCGTGACGGCATCACGGCCATTCCCCTAACGACACGGATCGACGGGCGATTGATGGACATCATGCCGAAAAGGCGATAAAGAGGGCTATGTTCAAGACCATCAAAAGATTGCTCCGGCGGGGGATAAGCTGGCCCATCGAAGCCGTGCTGTTCTATGCCCTTGCGGGATTGCTGAAACTGATGCCGCCGGCGGTAAGCTCGGCGGTGATGGGCGGGTTGATGGGCATCATCGGCCCCCTGACGCCTTTTCATCGGCGCAGTCTTTTTAACATCCGTTTTGCCATGCCGGAATTGACGGCTTCGGAACACCGCGCCATTGCCCGCCGCATGTGGGTGAACCTCGGCCGCGTGGTGGGGGAGTATTTTCACACCTCCGCCATCATGGCATCGGACCGCCTGACCATCCATGGCATGGAACATATGGACCTGCTGCGCGGCAAGGGCGGCTTTATGATCAGCGCCCATATCGGCAATTGGGAGCTGGCGTCCTTCCCCGGCATCAAGGCGGGATTGCCCATCAATTGCGTTTATCGCCCGATCAACAATCCCTTCATCTCGGCGCTGTTCAAGCAACGGCTTGAGGTGCTTAACCGTGCCTATGAAAAAGGCGTCGAAGGCGCCCGCGGCATGGCCTCCACCATCAAGAACAAAGAGGTTTTTGCCATGGTGGTGGACCAAAAACTGCGCGAGGGCGAAATGCTCGATTTCTTCGGGCATAAAGCCTCCACCGCCGTCGCCCACCTGAAACTGGCGCAAAAAAAAGATGTGCCGATTATCCTCAGCCGGGTGGTGCGCACCGGCGGCTGTCGCTTCAAGGTGCTGGTGACGCCGCTCGACCTGAAGGGGTTTGACCCCGAAAGCCCGAGTTACGTTCAGGATGCCGCCACCCATATCTACAGCATTATCGAAAGCTGGATCC
>JAGWAQ010000023.1:0-7650 GCA_021296375.1 Alphaproteobacteria bacterium | reverse complement strand
GCCCGCATGACCTGCCCGTCAGGGCCAGTCACGAGCGCAAATCCCCGCGCCAGCACCCCCTGGAACGATGACGCCTCAAGCAACCGTGCCGCTTGCTCAACACGGTTTCCTGCCAATGCGGTTTTCTGGCTGATCAGGTCATCAAGGCGTTGGCCAAGCACCGTCAATCGCGATTGCGCCTGCGCCAGTTGTTGCCCGGGTTCGGTCAAGCGGTCCGATGCCGCCGTCAGGCGACGTTGCTGGCGCGTCAATCCGCGCGCCATGGCGTCGACCACACGGCCATCAAGCTGGTGAAGCCGCGCTTCGGCCTGGCGCAATTGTTGCGACGGCAGGGGCAGGCGATCCGCCCATTGCCGCAATCTATCCGCGGCTCTTGTCAGCACCCGGTTAAGCGCGCTGTCGCTGGCGGCAAGGGTTAAATCAAGCCGCTGGGTCTTGGCGGCGATGACCATATCAGGGTCACCAAGGGCGCGATCAAGATGACGCAGATGCTGGCGGGATTGCTCAAGCCGCTGGCCAAGGTTACGGGTCAGGCGGGTGTCAAAATCATTCAGCCGCGCCGTCAGCTCGGCTTTCACCGGCGTTGCCAATTCCGCCGCCGCCGTCGGGGTGGGGGCGCGCAAATCCGCCGCGTAATCAATCAAGGTGGTGTCGGTTTCATGACCAACCGCGGAGATCACCGGCAAGCGGCACGCCGCCACCGCGCGCACCACCTCTTCGTCGTTAAAGGCCATCAGGTCTTCGAGCGAGCCGCCGCCACGGGCGACAATGACGAGGCGGCGCGTCCATATCCCGCAACGCGTCAAACCCTCTTATCGCGGCGGTGACTTCGCGCGCGGCAGACTCGCCCTGGACAAGCACAGGCCAAACCTGAACATGAACGGGAAACCGCTCACTCAACCGGTGCAAAATATCCCGGATCACCGCCCCCGTGGGGCTGGTGACGACGCCGATGACTTGCGGCATGGCGGGGATCACCTGCTTGCGCGACGGGTCAAACAGACCTTCGGCGGCCAGCCGTTGCTTGCGTTCCTCGAGCTGTTTCAAGAGCGCGCCTTCCCCCGCCAGCTCCAGCTCCTTGATGACGATCTGGTATTTCGACCGCCCGGGATAGGTCGTGAGCTTGCCTGAGGCGATCACCTCAAGCCCTTCTTCGGGCTGAACAGCAAGACCGCCCGCGACGGTTTTCCAGCACACGGCATCAAGGGTCGTGGTGTCATCTTTGAGGGTGAAATAGACATGCCCCGACGCCGCCCGTGTGGGGCGCGAGACCTCAGCCCTGACGCGCACATGGTCAAACACGCTTTCGACGGTTTTCTTGAGGGATTGCGACAATTCCCCCAGTGAAAAAATCGGATTATTATCGGCTGATGGTGGTGAAACATTGTCCTGCATGCTATGGAGAATAAGCATCTTGAGGGGTGAGCGCAATCCCCGCCAGATACCTCAATTCAGCCTTTTCCGCGGAGTGACGTGATGACAACAGTTCTTCTTATTGGTGGCGGCGGACGCGAACATGCCCTGGCCGACAGCATCGACCGCTCCCCATTGCTGACCAAACTCTACGCCGCCCCCGGCAACCCCGGCATCGCCAGGCTGGCGGAATGCGTCGCCCTCAACCCCGGCGATCATGACGCGGTGGTGGGTTTCGCCCGAAGCCATGATGTTGATCTCGTGGTGGTGGGGCCGGAAGCGCCATTGGTGGACGGGCTGGCGGATAGCCTGATGGCGGCGGGGATTGCCTGTTTTGGCCCCAGCGCCAAGGCCGCCATGCTGGAAGCGGCAAAAGAATTTGCCCGCGATTTCTGCGCCCGCCACCATATTCCGCAACCGGGTTACGCGCCGTTTGATGATATCGCCGAAGCCAAAGCCTATGTGCGGGGGCGGTTTAATGGCGGCGCCTGCGTTATCAAAGCCGATGGCCTGGCCGCCGGTAAAGGCGTGGTGGTGGCGGAGGATGAGGCCGAAGCCTTCGCCGCTATCGAGATGATTCTGGGGGATGCCAATTTCGGCGGCGCCAGCCTTGTGGTGGAAGACCGTATCCATGGCACCGAAGCCTCGCTGTTCGCGGTGGTCGACGGGCCTGATGCCGTGATGATCGGCTCAGCCCAGGACCACAAGCGCGCCTATGATGGCGACAAAGGCCCCAATACCGGCGGCATGGGGGCGGTGTCCCCCGCCCCGGCCTTAACCGATGATGCGCTGGCCACCGCCTGGCGTGACGTGGTGGAAAAAACCGCCAAAGGGATGGCGGCGGAAGGCATGCCCTATCGCGGGTTTCTTTACGCCGGATTGATGCTGACCGACAGCGGCCCCCAGGTGATCGAATTCAACTGCCGGTTTGGTGACCCTGAAGCCGAAGTGGTGCTGCCTCGGCTCAAGTCTGATCTGCTGTCGGCCATGCTGACCGCCACAAGCGGCGGGCTGGGGCATGTCGATTTCAGGTTTGATCCACAGGTCGCCGTGACGGTGGTGATGGCCAATGGCGGCTACCCCGGGGCCTACGAGACGGGCGGCGTCATCACCGGTCTTGAGGATGATCAGCCCGGCACCATGGTGTTCCATGCCGGCACCACCGCCAAGGATGCCGCCATCACCGCGACCGGCGGACGGGTGCTGGCCGTCACCGCCCTGGGGGATGATCAGGCCGAAGCCCGCGCCAAAGCCTACGCCCGGGTCAAGACGATCACATGGCCGGGGGCCTTCCACCGCAGCGATATCGCCGCCGGCTAGCGCTTACCCGCGTTTGCCTTGAAAAAATGACGTTAACATCTGCCCCGCCTTATCACCGCTGATGCCGGAATAGACCTCCGGCTGGTGATGGCAGGTGGTCTGGTTAAAGACCCGGGGGCCATGGCTGACGCCGCCGGATTTCGGGTCCTCAGCGCCATAATACAGCCGCTTGATGCGGGCATGGGCAATGGCGCCAGCGCACATCGGGCACGGCTCCAGCGTTACCCACAAGTCGCAACCCTCAAGACGCGGTGAACCGAGCCGGGCGGCGGCGGCGCGAATGGCCAGAATTTCCGCATGGGCGGTGGGGTCACCGTCACGTTCGACGCGATTGGCGGCACGCGCCACCACCTCACCTTCGGCGGTGGTGATGATCGCCGCCACCGGCACTTCGCCCTGTTGCGCCGCATCAGCGGCAAGGGCCAGCGCTTCCTCCATAAAGGATGTTAAAAAATCATCACGCATCATGGCCATCACCATCGCATAATTTTACCACTTCGGCTATGTTGAGGGACGTTTGCGAAAGTTTTTATCATGACCACCCCCTCTAAACCCCGAGACTTGACGCCGAAACCACGAACGGGAAAGCCCTCCCGTTCTGGTGGCACCCGTTTTGGCGGCACCCGTTCTGGCGGCACCCGTTCTGGCATGAGCAGGCGGAGCCGCACCAACAGCGCTGATCTGGCAAAACTGTTTGAAGGCGATCAGGGGGCCGAACGGATCGCCAAGCGGATGGCGCGGGCGGGGTTATGTTCCCGGCGTGATGCCGAACGCTGGATCGAGGATGGCCGCGTCAGTGTTAACGGCAAATTGCTGGCCTCCCCTGCCCATAATGTTGCGCCTGGCGACACCATCAAGGTTGATGGCAAAACCCTTGCCGAACAGGACGCGCCGCGGCTCTGGCGATATTACAAACCGCGCGGACTGGTGGTCAGCCACCGTGATGAAAAAGACCGCGACACGGTTTTTGATGCCCTGCCCGGCCATTTGCCAAGGGTCGTCAGCGTCGGCCGCCTTGACCTTGACAGCGAAGGGTTGCTGCTGCTGACAAATTCAGGGGACCTGGCGCGCTACCTCGAATTGCCCGATACCGGCTGGACCCGCAAATATAGGGTGCGGGTGCGCGGACGGGTTGAGGCGGAAAAACTGGCGGCACTGGCGGATGGCATTACCGTTGATGGCGTCCATTACCGCGGCATCATGGCCCAGCTCGACCGTCAGGTGGCGAGCAACGCCTGGCTGACGATTGCCCTGAAAGAAGGCAAGAACCGCGAAATCCGCAAGGTGATGGAACATCTTGGCTATGCCGTGAGCCGCTTGATCCGCGTCAGTTACGGGCCGTTCAGCCTGACCAGCCTTGACGAGGGCGGGGTGGAAGAGGTCAAAACCGCGGTCCTGCGTGACCAGCTCGGCCTGCCGCGCGCAAGTGGCCCCCAAAAACCCGCGGGCAAACCAGCGGGCAAATCATCTTCACCCTCACCATCTTCACCTTCACCATCGTCCCAGCGGGAGACCCTGCGTCATGAGAATAATCAGCGGCAAAAAACGCGGCGCCCTGCTCGCCGTTCCTGAGGGAGGGCAGGTCCGCCCCACCGCCGATCGCGTGCGGGAAGGCCTGTTCAATGTCCTGACGGGAGGGCGATACAAGCTCAATTTCCGCGAGCTGATTGTCGCCGATATCTTCGCGGGCACCGGCGCCCTTGGGCTTGAGGCATATTCACGCGGGGCGGCGCAGGTGATTTTTGTGGAAAACAATCCCCTTGCCCTGGCCGCGCTCAACGCCAATATCACGAAGCTGAACCCCGGCGACGCGGCGGCGGTTGTCCCCCGTGACGCGACGCGCAATCTGGCCTGGCCTGCCGCCCCCGCCGGGCTTGTGTTTCTCGACCCGCCATGGATTTATCAGGATGATGATCGCGACCTCGCCCATGATGCGCTGGTTAATCTCATCGCCCTTGGGGTGGTGGCGGAAGGCGCGCTGATCTCGATTGAACATGACCACCGCCGCCCGGCCGCCTTGCCCGATGGCGTCACCCCCCTGGACAGCCGCAAATGGGGGAAATCCGCCTGCACGATCGCCACCCTCGAAAAATAATTTTACGTGAGATAATTTTACGGGAGTAATATTGCGGAGATTACCTAGCGGCGGCTGAAGAGTTTTTCGATATCCTTCAAGCTCAAGGCGATCCAGGTGGGGCGACCGTGATTGCATTGCCCCGACCTTGGGGTGACTTCCATTTCCCGCAGCAGGGCGTTCATTTCCGCTGTGTTCAATTGCCGTCCGGCGCGCACCGACCCATGGCAGGACAATGTCGCCAGCACATGGTTGATCTTGTCATCAAGGATGGTGCTGCCGCCAAGATGAAGAAGTTCTTCCGCCACATCTTCGAGCATTTTCACGACATTGCCCTGACCGAGAATAGCCGGCACTTCCCGCACCAGCACGGCGCCATCCCCGAAGCTTTCTATGGCCATGCCAAGGCTGGCCAACATCTCCTGATGCTCAAGCAAGATCGCCGCTTCCGCTTGCCCCGGTTCCACCACTTCCGGCAACAACAGCAACTGCCGCGCCACCCCGCCGTCATCCATGGCGGCTTTCATTTTTTCCAGCACCAGCCGTTCATGGGCGGCGTGCTGATCAACAATGACGATCCCGTCTGACGTTTCCGTCACCACATAGGTGGCGTGCAGTTGCGCCCGCGCCGCCCCCATGGGGTAGGCGTCTGGGGCAGGCCCGTCAGCACCGCCCGCGGGGTGGTGGTCGCGCGCTTCCGGCGGCATCTCCATCGCCATTGCCCCCGCCATCAACACCCTTTCATCAGCGGGCGCGAGGGGGGATTGGGCGTGAAAACTGTCTTGCGACATCGGGCGGGGTTGATCGCCATAACCGCCGCCACCAGAGCCGCCGCCACCATCACCACGATAAGGCGCCGCCGATTGCCGCAATTTATCCAGCATCGCCGTGCCGCCTTCTGCCGTCGCCAGATGGCTAGATGCCGTCAGTTCCGCCTGGATCGCCCCGATCACAAGCCCCCGCACAAACGCCGCGTCACGGAATCGCACTTCGGTTTTGGCGGGGTGAACATTGACATCCAGGTCAGGCGGCGGAATATCCAGAAACAGCACCACCACAGGGTGACGCCCCCTCGGCAAAGTATCGCCGAACGCCGCCCGCACCGCCCCCAGCCATTGCCGGTCGCGCACAGGGCGGTCATTGACGAACAAATGCATCGCCGCCGTGGTGGGGCGATTGAAGGTCGGCAGGCCGACAAACCCCCTGAGCCGCACCTGCTGGCCTTTGGCGTCGGTGCGGAAGGCGTCAATGGCGCGGGCTTCATCAGCAAAGCCGCCGCCCAGAACATCACGCATCCGCAAGCGTCACGCTTCCGCCATATCACCACTGGCTAAATCATGACCACGGCGCGGCAGATCAAGGCTGGTCTTGCCGTTATCCGTAAGCCGGAACGCGACATCGGGATGCGCCAGCGCCAGACGTTTGATCATATCAAGGCACTGGCCGGATTCGGTTCGCGCTGTTTTCATGAACTTCAGCCGCGCCGGGGTGGATTGGAACAGATTGGTGACGTGAACCCGGGTGCCGGCTTCGCGCGACGCCGGATGAGGGGCGGAGACCACCCCCTGATCGACCGTCACCTGCCAGGCGGAATCCGATGCTGAACTACGGCTGATCAGGTTAAGGGTGCTGACAGAGCCAATCGACGGCAGGGCTTCGCCGCGAAACCCGAAATGATTGATGATCGAAATATCGTCGCCGGGGAGTTTTGAGGTGGCGTGGCGTTCGACGGCAAGCGACAGCTCATCCGCCGTCATGCCATGGCCGTCATCATCCACGACAATGCCGTTCAGCCCCCCTTGGTCAAGCCGAACATCAATGCGGGTGGCGCCAGCATCAAGGGCGTTTTCCACCAGTTCCTTGACCGCACTGGCCGGCCGTTCCACCACTTCCCCGGCGGCAATCTGGTTAATGATCACCTCAGGCAGTCGTCGGATCGGCATGGTCATGATTATTCCACCGTGAGGGGGGTGCCTTCGATAGGATCCGTCGCCAGGGTCGGGGTTTCGTTCAGCTTCAGGCCCGAGGCCAGCGCCCGCCGGATGCGGATCGCCTCTTCAACGGAATTCAGGTTCGGGCCGACATTAGGCGTCCCCCCGAACAGCACCTGGATCGGAATCCGGCGTTCGATCTGAACCCCCAGGGTTTCCTCATCGACAATCTCGCGGATATTGGCGACACGCTGGTCGGTGCCAAACAACGCGTCAAATTTGCTGGCGTCCGCACGGTTGGCGCGGGTCAGCACCTTGTCGGAAGTGGAGACCGCGTCGGTGCCGGATACCGGCGCAACAGCGTCATCTTCGTCACCGGGGCGAAGTGCGAAGTTGGGCGGCAAGGTCAAGGGCGGACGCACCACCACCTGAAATTCATCAGGGGCTTTTTTTGTCCGGCCGAGGGCCGTATCAACGCTCGAGCAGCCCGAGGTCAGCACCGCCAACCCTGTTAACGTCACCATCATGAAAACGATGTTTTTCGTCATCAGATCTTGTCTCCTTTGGTCGACGGGTCATCATCAGAACCCTGATCATTCCCGTGCCGACGTTCACGCACCGCGGCCAGAAGCAGCAACCCTGCCCCTGTGCACACAGACATATCCGCGATATTAAAGGCAGGCCAGTGGTATTGGCCAGCAAAAACATCAATAAAATCGACAACCCGGCCATGAATGACCCGATCAATGCCATTGCCAAGGGCGCCGCCGGCCATCATCAGCGCGCCTGTGATCGACAACCGGTCCCAATTGCGGGCAATAAACGGCAGTACCGCCGCCACCGCCAGGGCAAAACCGGTCAAGAGGAGTTTCACCTCGTCGCCGCCCCCCCCGAGCAGCCCGAAGCTGACGC
>JAGWAQ010000022.1:1526-16047 GCA_021296375.1 Alphaproteobacteria bacterium | reverse complement strand
ATGGTATGCCGCCTGTCGCCAGTGCTGGAATTCGCGCCATTTACCCTTGATTTCATCACCATTGTCGGCGCCTTGACCGCGATCTTTGCCGCCACCATTGGCTTCACCCAGTTTGACATCAAGCGCGTGATTGCTTACTCGACCTGCTCGCAGCTCGGGTATATGTTCTTTGCGGCGGGGGTTTCGGCTTATCCGGCGGCGATGTTCCACCTGACAACCCACGCGTTCTTCAAGGCGCTGTTGTTCCTTGGGGCAGGGTCGGTCATCCATGCCATGTCCAATGAACAGGACATGCGCAACATGGGCGGCATCTGGCGGAAAATTCCGTTCACCTATGCGATGATGTGGATCGGCTCGCTGGCATTGGCAGGCTTCCCGTTCTTCGCCGGGTATTTCTCAAAAGACATGATCCTCGAAGCCGCCTGGGCCCAGCATGGGCTGACAGGGCAGTTTGCCTTTACTCTTGGTATTCTGGCGGCGTTCCTGACGGCGTTTTACTCCTGGCGTTTGCTGATCATGACATTCCATGGCAAGCCGCGCGCTTCGGCTGAGGTCATGAGCCATGTTCACGAAAGCCCGGCGGTGATGACGGTTCCGCTGTTTGTGCTGTCGATCGGGGCGTTGTTCTCAGGCTATCTGTTGTATGAGCTGTTTGTCGGCCATCACTGGCAGGATTTCTGGCGGGACTCGATTCTCATCCTGCCGCATAACACGGCGATGGAACATGCCCATCACGTGCCGAAGCTGGTGAAGTTTGCGCCATTGATTGTCGGTGTTGCCGGTGTTGCCATGGCGTATCTGTTCTATATGTTCGTGCCGAGCCTTCCGGCTACCATGGCACGGCTGTTCCGTCCTGTTCATACGCTGTTCTTCAACAAATGGTTTGTTGATGAGCTGTACGAGAGGATTTTCGTCAAACCTTCGGTTCGCCTTGGGGCGTTCTTCTGGAAGCGCGGCGATCTGGGGACGATTGATGCGCTTGGCCCTGACGGTATTTCCGCCATGGTGGCCAGGTTTTCGGCCCGCGCCAGCCGCATGCAGACGGGTTATGTATTTCATTACGCTTTCGCCATGCTGATCGGGGTTGTTGCCCTTGTCACCTGGTATGCGCGTGGGTTTGGGGGCTGATATGGAAACGACCTGGCCAGTATTGACAGTTCTGACCTTCCTGCCGCTTGTCGGCGTGGTCTTCCTGCTGCTTATTCGCGGCGCCGAAGAGGTGGTGGTGCGCATTTCACGCAACGTGGCGTTGTGGGTATCGGGCTTCACCTTCCTTGTGTCGTTGTTCCTGTTCTATCATTTTGACCCTTCGGTTTCGGGCTATCAGTTCGAAGACCGCGGCGAATGGCTGGCCCGAGATGGCATTGGCTATCACATGGGTGTTGACGGGATTTCCATGCCCTTTGTGGTGCTGTCCGCGTTCCTGACGCCATTGGCTATTCTTGCCAGCTGGAATTCCGTCAAGATGCGGATGCGGGAATACATGATCGCCTTCATGGTGCTGGAAACGATGATGATCGGGACGTTCTGCGCCCTTGATCTGGTGATGTTCTACCTGTTCTTTGAAGCGGTGTTGATCCCGATGTTCCTGATCATTGGCATCTGGGGCGGGGCGCGGCGAGTTTACGCGTCGTTCAAGTTCTTCCTCTACACGTTGTTCGGCTCGGTCCTGATGCTGGTGGCGATGCTGGTGATGTATGGTCAGGCGGGGACCACCAATATCCCTGAACTGGCGGGATTTGCCTTTGATCCTTCTGTCCAGACCTGGTTGTTCCTGGCGTTCTTCGCGTCCTTCGCGGTGAAAGTGCCGATGTGGCCTGTCCATACTTGGTTGCCTGACGCCCACGTTGAGGCGCCGACGGCAGGTTCGATGATTCTGGCGGGTATTCTGCTGAAGATGGGGGGCTATGGCTTCCTGCGCTTCTCTCTGCCGATGTTCCCTGACGCGTCGCTGTTCTTTGCGCCACTGGTTTTTGTCTTGTCGGTGATCGCGGTGATTTACACCTCGCTCGTCGCGCTGGCGCAATCGGATATGAAAAAGCTCATCGCCTATTCCTCGGTTGCCCATATGGGTTTTGTCACTGTCGGGATTTTCACCATGACAGAGCAGGGCATTGCCGGGGCGATGTTCCAGATGATCAGCCACGGGCTTGTTTCCGCCGCCCTGTTCTTTGCGGTGGGTGTTGTTTATGACCGTCTGCATACGCGCGAAATTGACGCTTATGGCGGCGTTGTTGACAGCATGCCGCGCTACGCCGTGTTCTTTATGTTTATGATGCTGGCGTCGGTCGGTCTGCCGGGGACAAGCGGGTTTGTCGGTGAATTCCTTGTGCTTGTTGGCGCATGGCAGGCCAGCACCTGGCTGGCGTTCTTCACCGCGACGGGGCTTGTGCTGGGGGCAACCTACATGCTCTGGCTTTATCGCCGGGTTGTCTTTGGCAAGGCGGAAAAGCCTGAAGTGATTGCGCTCAAGCCAATGGACCGACGTGAGATTTTCATCTTTATTCCGCTGTCAGCACTGGTGCTGTGGTATGGGGTGTTCCCGACCAGTCTGCTTGATTTGATGCAACCGGCTATCCTGATGGTGCTGGATCAGGTGGGTACGGCAACTGAAATCGCCTCATTGCGGGGGACGAACTAATGGATTTTTCTCTTCTTACGCCTGCGATTGCGGAAATCTTCCTTGCTGGCGCTGCCATTGTGCTGGTGCTGGTGGCGGCTTTTGGCGGTGAAGACAGCAAAGCCTCGTCGTTGATGCGCAAGCTGACGATTGGCAGTTTCGTGGTGGCGGGGGCGCTGGTGGTGTCGAACGGCCAAGCCCCGAACCTGGCGTTTGGCAATCTGTTCATGACGTCGCCATTCAAGGTCTACATGAAGGTGCTGGTGCTGGTGGCGGCATCGGTGGTGCTGCTGATGGCGAAATCCCATCTCAAGGCTGATGGCATCAACCGGCCGGAGTTTTCCTTGCTGATCCTGATGTCCGTGCTGGGGATGATGGTGTTGATCTCCGCCAATGACCTGATGGTGCTGTACATGGGGATTGAACTGCAATCCCTGCCGCTTTACGTCATCGCGGCGATGCGCCGTGACAGCATTCGTTCCTCGGAAGCGGGGTTGAAATACTTCCTGCTCGGGGCATTGTCATCCGGCTTGCTGCTTTATGGCGCGTCCTTGATCTACGGCTTTACCGGCGCGACCAATTATGGCGCGATCGCCGCCGCGCTTGCGGGCGGGGCCAGCAATGGCGCGGTGATCGGGATTGTTTTCCTTGTCGCCGGCATGGCGTTCAAGATTTCCGCCGCCCCGTTCCATATGTGGACGCCGGATGTTTACGAAGGCTCCCCCACTATTGTGACGGCGTTTTTTGCGGTTGCGCCCAAACTGGCGGCGATGACCCTTTTCCTGCGCGTGACTTACGGCATGCTGGGGCAGGTCGGTGAAGCCTGGCAGCAGGTGGTGGTGGCGATTGCCGTTCTTTCCATGATCATCGGTGCCCTGGGCGCGATCATGCAGACGGATCTGAAACGCCTGATGGCCTATTCCTCGATTGCCCATATGGGGTATGCGCTGGTTGGCATGGCCTCGGCCCTGCCGGAAGGCGTTTCCGGCGTGATGGTCTATATGGCGATCTATGTCGCCTCGGCGCTGGGTATTTTTGCGATTATCCTGACCTTGTCGCGTGACGGCACGTCAGCGCTCAAGATCAGTGATCTGGCGGGGTATTCCCGCTCGCACCCATTGCACGCGGTCTGCATGATGATTTTCATGTTCTCGATGGCAGGGATTCCGCCGCTTGGAGGGTTCTTCGGCAAGTGGTTCGTGTTTTCCGCGGCGGTCAATGCCGGAATGGTCAGCCTCGCCGTCTTCGGTGTGCTGAGTTCGGTCATTGGCGCGTTTTTCTATATCCGCATCATCAAGGTCATGTATGTCGATGACGCGGTGGGTGAAGTGCTTGACCGTCATGAAAACAGCATCAACACCTTTGTCATGACAGCCATGGCGATTATCGTGGTGCTGATGATGTTTGGCCTGTCGTCACTGCGTGACGCGATTGCCGCCACCTTGCCTTACATTGCCTTTGTGGTGGGGTAATCGGGACGATGATGAACGGGTTGGTGATCACGCATCTTGATGTTGTCACCAGCACGTCTGACCATCTGCGGGAAGCCCTGGCGGCCAATGCCCCTGAAGGCACCGCGTTTCGTGCCAATGTCCAGACCAAAGGTCGCGGGCGGCAAGGGCGCGACTGGCAATCGCCTGCGGGCAATCTTTATGTTTCGATCCTGCTCAAGCCGCAACGGCCCATGGCGGAATGGCCATCCTTGTCATTGATCACCGCGCTGGCCTTGCGTGATGCCATGATGACGTTTCGCGCGGCGGATGATCTTGCCCTGAAATGGCCGAATGATCTGCTCTATCGCGGCGATAAATGCGCCGGGTTGCTGCTGGAAGTCGAGGACGGGGCGATCCTGCTGGGATGCGGGGTCAACCTTGACGCTGAACCGGTTGCGGTGGATGGCTGGCAAGCCGGCTCATTGAACCGTGATCCTGATTTGCCCAATGTTTCTGCCGCCGCCTTGATGGCGGAACTGGAAACCCGCCTTGTGGCGCGTTACAATCGCTGGAACAGGTCGGGGTTTGCCGAACAGCTTGACGATTGGCATGACGCCGCCGCGCATCTCGGCCAGACGCTGAAGATAGATCTCGGGGCAGGGGCACCCCTGGTGGGGCAATTCACCACCCTTAATCCTGACGGAAGCCTTTGTCTGCGCACCGCGGATGGTGTAGACCACATGATCACGGCAGGCGAAGTGATGCGCGCGCGATTGGCGCCATCCCCCGCCATTGCCATCACCCGCCGTTGAAGGAGACCAACATGCTGCTTGCGATTGATTGTGGCAATACCAATACCGTGATCGCGCTGTTCGACGGCATGGCGAAACGCGCCCATTGGCGGATGGCAACCGACCCCAAGCGAACGGCGGATGACCACGCCGTCTGGCTAAACCATCATCTGACCCGCGCCGGGATGGCCACGGATCAGGTGACGGATATCGTGATCTCCACTGTTGTTCCGGCGTGTTTGCGGTCTTTTGAAGGGCTGGCGGAACAATTGAGCGCGCAGGTGTTTGTGATCGACGCGGCGCGCGGTGACCACGGGGTCAAGGTCAAGATCCCGGAACCCAGGCAAGCCGGGGCGGATCGCCTGGCCAATACCAGCGGCGCCGCCAGTTACCCGTTGCCGGCGATGGTTATTGATTTTGGCACCGCCACGACTTTTGATCTGATCGACGGGGAGGGGGCCTATATCGGGGGCGCGATTGCCCCCGGGGTCAACCTGTCCATCAATGCCTTGCATCAAGCGGCGGCGCGCCTGCCCCTGATCGAAACCACCCACTGGACCGCCGATACTCCGGTTTTAGGCGCAACAACAGTGGACGCCATGAATTCCGGCCTATATTACGGGTACATCAGCCTTGTCGAAGGCATGATCACCCGCCTGAAAGCCGCTTACGGCCATGACATGACGGTGATCGCCACCGGCGGCCTGGCCAATATTTTTTCAACCGAGATCAACGGCGTTGATCACCATGACCCTGATCTGACCATCCGGGGCATGGCCATGATTTACGCCCAGCAGATAAAAGAGACACCATGACGACGTCTTCATCCCAAGCCAGCTGGTCTAAAGAAGACCTTTTGTTCGTTCCCCTTGGCGGGTCCGGCGAAATCGGCATGAACGCCAACCTGTTCCATTGCAACGACGAGTGGTTGATGGTGGACCTGGGGATCAGCTTTCCTGACGATTCCATGCCCGGGGTTGATGTTGTTCTGCCTGCCCTGTCGTTTATCGAAAAACGCCGCGACAAGCTTAAGGGGCTTGTTATTACCCACGGGCATGAAGACCATATTGGCGCCATTCCCTATCTGTGGGAACAGCTGAAATGCCCGATTTACGCAACGCCGTTTACCATGGCGCTGGTGCGGGCCAAGTTGCGGGAAAACCTGCCCGACGCCAAGGTCAAGCTGATCGGCCTGCCGTTTAACGAAGACGTGGCGATCGGCAGTTTCAGCGTGGAAATGATCTCCCTGACCCATTCTATCCCTGATCCGGCGGGGTTGGCCATCAGGGCCGGGGGGAAGACGATCTTCCATACCGGCGACTGGAAGTTCGACAGTGACCCGTTGCTCGGCCCTGTCAGTGATACCGCCGCCCTGAAAGCCCTTGGCGATAAAGGGGTTGATGTCATGATCGGCGACAGCACCAACGCCATGGTGGATGGCCGCACCGGCAGTGAAGCGGACGCAAGGGAAGGGTTGATCAAGGAGATTGAAAAATGCACGGGCCGTGTTGCCGTGACGTGCTTTGCTTCCAATGTCGCGCGGGTCAATACCCTTGTCCATGCGGCGGTGGCGACCGGACGAAGCCCGATGCTGGTGGGGCGGGCGTTGCACCGCATCACCGAAGCGGCGCGCTCTTGCGGTTACCTGAAGGATTGGCCGGATCTCGTCAAGGAAGATGAGTTCAACCTGATCCCGCGGGAAAACATCATGCTGATCTGCACCGGCTCACAAGGCGAGCCGCGTTCCGCCATGTCACGGATTGCGTCAAATTCCCACCATGTCATCAGCCTCGATAAAGGCGATACGGTGATGTATTCCTCGCGCCAGATTCCCGGCAATGAACCGGCGATCGCGCGGGTTCAGGATAACCTTATTCGCCGCGGCATCACCGTTATCACCGATGATGACGCCCCGATCCATGTGTCGGGCCACCCCGGGCGTGATGAAATGGCGGAAATGTACCAGCTGATCCGCCCGAAACTGGCGATACCCACCCATGGCACGGGCCGACACCTGAAGGCCCATGCCGCCCTGGCGCAAGCCTGTCAGGTTCCCGCCACGCTGATTCCCAATAATGGTGATGTCATCAACATCAGCTCAGCGGAAGGGGAGGTGATTGGCAGCGCGCCTGTTGGTCTCCAGACCATGGAGGCGGGGGAAGTCATCAGCATCGACAGCTCCACCATGCGCGATCGCCGCCGCTTGCTGTGGAATGGCACGGTATCGGCATCCATCGTGCTGAGCCTGTCCGGCGAGTTGTGCGTCGCCCCTGTCATCAGCCAGAACGGCTTGACGGAAGGCCACCGGGCCGATGATTACCTGGCGGAAGCGTCCTTGCGCGTTGAAGACGCGGTGATGGCGATGTCCGATAAAGCGGTGGCAGATGATCACCGTGTCACTGAAGTGGTGTCCCAGGCCCTGCGCGGCCTGGCCAAATCCATGTTCCAGCGTCGCCCGATGGCGCAGGTCCATGTTGTTCGTGTCGACGCGCTGGCGATTTCAGGGGAGTGATGATGATCGGCAAACTCAACCATGTGGCGCTTGCCGTGCCTGACCTGACGGTGGCGGCCAACCGCTGGCGTGATGTCCTGGGGGGGCAGGTTTCAGCGCCTGTTGCCTTGCCCAAACATGGCGTGACGGAGGTGTTTGTCGATACCGGCAATTCCAAGATCGCACTGCTGGACCCGCTCCGGGAGGGCAGCCCCATTGCCGCTTACCTTGAGCGCAACCCTGATGGCGGTATGCATCATATGTGTTTTGAGGTTGAGGATATTCTCGCCGCCCGTGACCAATTGCTGGCGGAAGGCGCGCGGGTGCTTGGTGATGGTGAGCCAAAGATCGGCGCGCATGACAAGCCGGTCCTGTTTCTGCACCCGAAAGATTTTGACGGCACTCTGATTGAGCTGGAGCAACTGTGATGAACCCTGTATCCGGACTTGTGGACTATATTTTGCTCTGGTGGTGGGTGTTTTTCATGACCCTGCCGTTCGGCGCCAAACCGTCAGAAGTGGTGGAAAAGGGCCATGCGCCATCGGCCCCGCAAAAACCCCGACTCTGGATCAAGGCCGGCGTCACGTCGGTGATCGCGCTGGTGCTGTGGGGTATTGTTTACGCCTTGATCACATCGGGGGTGTTTTCGTTCCGTGAGCTGGCGGTGGGGCGTAAACCCGCCACGAGATTCCAGCCAGGGGAAATCAGCCAGGAGAAATCAGTCATGAAAAAAGGCGGGATAAACCCGCCTTTTGAAATTCCGGACTGTTTTGACAGTCTCGAATTGACCTCCCCAACTCGGTCATTTCAATTACGGTAAGTGATAAAAATGGCCTTGTCACTAAAAAAAGAACTTTTTTTGATTGTTTCGTGAACGAATATGTCTTTATCCTCGCCAATTGTTTTTTTTTAATTTCTCCGATTGTTTTTTATAATTTCCTATATGTCGGTTATGGCACAATGTTATCGGTGCTTTGGGCGAAGATAAATTGAAACTTGAGACGTAATACGGGCAATGCGACCAATGATTACACATGAAATTTACATGGCCTCTGATCACGCCGGGATTAACCTGCGGCTTGAGCTGGCGGCCGAATTGCGTGAGGCGGGGCATATTGTCCATGATCTGGGGCCAGAAGCCGCGGAACGTGTGGATTACCCGGATTTTGCGGAAAAGCTGGCGCTTGCCATGAAGCCTGTTGCCGATGCGCGTGGCGTGCTGGTCTGCGGCAGTGGCATTGGCATTTCTATTGCCGCCAATCGCTTTCCCTGGGTCCGTTGCGCGCTATGTCATGATGTAACGACAGCAACGCTTTGCCGTCAACATAACGACGCCAATGTCATCGCCCTCGGGGAACGACTGATCGGCCCCACCACCGCCAGTGATGCTTTAAAGGCTTTTCTGGCGACGGAATTTGAAGGCGGGCGACATGCCGGCCGTGTGGACAAGCTCAGCGCTCTTAACACCTGAATTTATGAACGCCTGATTTTATGAACACCTGATTTTGTGAACACCTGAACACCCCACCATATCGAGCTATAAGGACAAGTCCGATGAATGAACTGAAAAACTTCTTTAATTCTGATCTGCGCGATACTGACCCCGATCTGTTTTCCTCCCTTGATCAGGAGCTGACGCGCCAGCGCGACGGGATCGAGCTGATCGCATCTGAAAACATCGTGTCAAAAGCGGTGCTGGAAGCGCAGGGGTCTGTCTTCACCAATAAATATGCCGAAGGTTACCCCGGTCGCCGCTATTATGGCGGCTGTGAATTTGTTGACGTCGCCGAACAACTGGCGATTGACCGCGCCAAGCAGATTTTTGGGGCCGCCTGGGTTAATGTTCAGCCGCATTCCGGCGCTCAGGCCAATCAGGGGGTTTTCCTGGCGCTGCTCCAGCCGGGGGATACTATTCTGGGCATGTCGCTTGCCGCCGGTGGTCACCTGACCCATGGCGCTGGCCCTAACCTTTCGGGCAAATGGTTTAACGCGGTGCAATATGGCGTTCGCCCTGACGATGCGCGGATTGATTTCGACGAAGTCCAGCGTCTGGCGGATGAACACAAGCCCAAGATGATCATCGCTGGCGGCTCGGCGTACCCGCGTGAGCTTGATTTCGCCAGGTTCCGTGAGATCGCCGACAGTTGCGGCGCCTATCTGATGGTGGATATGGCCCATATCTCCGGGCTGGTGGCGGCGGGGGCGCATCCAAGCCCGATCAATCATGCCCATGTGGTGACATCCACCACCCATAAAACCTTGCGCTGTGGTCGTGGCGGGATCATCCTGTCGAATGACGAGGATCTCGGCAAGAAGATCAATTCGTCAATGTTCCCCGGCCTTCAGGGCGGTCCGCTGATGCACGCGATTGCGGGCAAGGCAGTTGGCCTTGGTGAAGCGCTCAAGCCTGAATTCAAGACCTATATCAGCAATGTTATCGACAACGCTCAGGTGCTGGCGGAAACCCTGCTGGAATGCGGCTTTGACATTGTTTCCGGCGGGACCGACAACCATATCGTGCTGGTCGATCTGCGCCCGAAAGGCCTGACGGGGAATATCTCCGAAGTCGCCCTGGAAAACGCCGCCATCACCTGCAACAAGAACGGCGTGCCGTTTGACCCCGAAAAGCCGATGGTGACGTCGGGGATCAGGCTTGGAACACCTGCCGCCACCACCCGCGGGTTCGGCAAGGATGAGTTCCGTCAGGTCGGTCTCCTGATCGGTGAAGTGCTGGATGGTCTGGCCAGCAATCGCAACGACAACTCCAGTGTTGAAGCCGCTGTTGCGGAAAAAGTACAGAAGTTGTGCCGCTCCTTCCCAATTTACTAGATTTAGTGTAAAAAGGGTTATCTTAGTTTTTGGGAGACCAAGGTCATGGATTGCCCTTTTTGCGGAAGCAGCGATACACAGGTTAAGGATTCACGTCCGTGCGAAGATGGCGGGGCGATCCGTCGTCGCCGTCTTTGCTCTTCCTGTGACGCGCGTTTTACAACATTTGAACGTGTTCAATTGCGTGAGCTGGTGGTGGTCAAGCGCAACGGCAAGAAGTCGCCGTTTGATCGCGACAAGCTCGAACGTTCCCTCAACATTGCCTTGCGCAAGCGCGATGTTGACCCTGAAGTGGTGTCACGGGCGATAAACGACATGATCCGCACCCTCGAGCAACGCGGCGAAGCCGAAGCCTCGACGGAAACCATCGGCAAGCTGGTGATGCAGGTGCTCTCCCGCCTCGATAAAGTGGCGTATATCCGTTACGCTTCGGTTTACCGGAATTTTGCGGAAGCCAAGGATTTCGAAAATTTCGTTGAAAAAGAACTCGGCGATCTGTAATCAGCTCGCCGCGCCTTTGACACGGCGGCGCTGATCATCCCCCCGTCGTTTAAGGCTTTATGATCATGCCCATCCCGTCTCCATCTCGACCTGACGACCAGCGCTGGATGCGGGCGGCTTTGCTGTTGTCGCGCTATGGCCTGGGGCGGACGGCGCCGAACCCGTCGGTCGGCTGTGTGCTTGTCAAGGATGGCGTGCTGGTTGGCCGCGGGCGCACCGCTGATGGCGGCCGTCCCCATGCGGAAACCGAAGCTCTTTCCTGCGCTAAGCATCTTGCCAAAGGCGCGACGGCATATGTCACGCTTGAACCTTGCGCCCATCATGGCCAGACCCCGCCTTGCGCCGCTGCTTTAATCAAGGCTGGCGTGGCGCGGGTGGTGATCGCCGCCCCTGACCCTGACGCGCGTGTCGCCGGGGCTGGCGTCACGATGCTGCGTGATGCCGGGGTTGAGGTGACGGAAGGGGTTCTGCAGACGGAAGCCGAAGCGGTGTTGGCGGGGTATCTGACCTTGCGTCGCCTCCGACGGCCAGCGGTTACCGTCAAGATCGCCTCGACGCTTGATGGCCGTATCGCTCTTCAGGACGGGACGTCGAAATGGATAACAGGGCCGCGCACCCGCGCTTATGTCCATCAATTGCGGGCGCAGCATGACGCGGTGATGACGGCGTCCGGCACGGTGCGGGCAGATGACCCGTCCCTGACCTGCCGTCTGGCTGGTTATGACGCCCCCCAGCCCCTGCGGGTGGTGGTGTCGAGCGCCTTTACCCTCAGCCCCGACAGTCAGCTCGCCACGACGACCGATCAAGGGCCGGTGATGGTGCTGGCGGCGGATGGTGATCCGCAATTCAAGGGTCAAGACACGGTGACGGAGATACCCGTTGCTGCCGGAGCGGACGGCACGCCTGACCCTGTCGCGGCGCTCGAAACCCTTGGCGGGCAGGGCATCACCTCGGTGCTGGTGGAAGCAGGGGGGCGGTTTGTGGCGTCTCTGATGAAAGCCGGGGTGGTCGATCAGCTTATCTGGACACGGTCATCAGGTGTTATTGGCGGGGACGGGTTGCCGTCGTTGTCCAGCCTGGGGTTGGATGATCTGGCGCAAGGCCGCATCTTCAGGCGGGTGAAATCGTTAATAATTGACGATGATGCGATTGAAATTTTCCGCCGCCGGTAGCATCTTAACAAAGGCACAACGCCCGCTTGAGCAGGCACCACGAAAGAGGCCCCTATGTTTACAGGCATCATCACCGCCATCGGAACGGTCCGATCCATGCAGCCAAAAGATGGCGGCGGCGCGCGGGTGGTTATCGCCACGCCTTGGGATTGCACGTCGATTGACCTCGGGGCATCGATTGCCTGCAACGGCTGTTGCCTGACGGTGGTGGAACGTGACGCCAGCAGTTTTTCTGTTGATGTCTCCGAAGAGAGCCTTGCCGTCACCAGCCTTAAGGACTGGCGGGAAGGGGAGGCGGTCAATCTTGAACGCGCCCTCAGCATGGGGGATGAACTGGGGGGGCATATCGTGTCCGGCCATGTTGATGGCCTGGCGGAGATCCTGTCCATCGCCAGAGATGGCGACAGTTACCGCGTCAAATTCAAGGCACCCGATCACCTGGCGCCGATGATCGCCCCGAAAGGTTCCGTCACGCTTGACGGCATTTCCCTGACGGTCAATGAGGTCGATGGTGCTGATTTCGGCATTATGGTGATCCCCCATACCTGGAGCCACACGACCCTCGGCAAAAAGCAGGTGGGGGACAAGATCAACCTTGAAGCCGATATGCTGGCCCGTTATGTTGCCCGCATCATGTCATTTCAATCCAACCCGCAGGACCCTTCATGATGGATGACCTCAACCCTTCTGACCTGTCGTCGATTGACGAGATCATTGACGCCGCCCGTAATGGGGAAGTCTTCATCCTTGTTGATGACGAGGATCGCGAAAACGAAGGTGATGTCTGCGTGATGGCTGAGCACGCGACGCCGGAAGCCATCAATTTCATGGCCAAACATGCCCGCGGGTTGATCTGCCTTGCGATGGAACGCGAACGGGTCGAAAAACTCGGGCTGCCGCTGATGCAAAAGCGCCATGAATCCCGCCATGAAACCGCGTTTACCGTGTCGATCGAAGCGCGGGAAGGGGTCACCACGGGGATTTCCGCCCATGACCGTTCGCGCACGATTGAAGTGGCCAGCAACCCGATTTATGACGCCAATCACATCACCACCCCGGGGCATATTTTCCCGCTTCTGGCGCGTGATGGCGGCACGCTGGTGCGCGCTGGTCATACCGAAGCGGTGGTGGATATCGCCCGTGCCGCAGGCGGAACCCCCGCCGGCGTGATTTGTGAGATCATGAACGATGATGGCACCATGGCGCGATTGCCGGATTTGATCCCCTTTGCCAGGGAACACGGGCTGAAAATCGGCACGATTGCTGACCTGATCGCCTGGCGTCGTGATCGTGAAACCATCGTCAAGCGCGGGGCGGAAACCCTGATCAATTCGAAAATCGGCGGCGAATGGCGAATGATCGTTTACATCAACACCGCCAGTTATGCCGAACATGTGGCGCTCATCAAAGGGGATATCTCGTCAGATGAGCCGGTGCTGGTGCGGATGCATGGCATGAATATCATGACCGATGTGTTGGGGGAAACCGGCTCTGGTCGTACCGGTTCTGAAATTCAGTCGGCGATGCAGACGATTGCCGATGAAGGCCGCGGGGTGGTGGTGATGCTGCGTGAACCCAGCCCCACCTCGCTTTCTGATCTGGTGCAGAGCCGCGCCAACCCCGGCGGGACAGGCGAAAGCCAGATCAGGTCATATGGAGTAGGGGCGCAAATCCTGCTCGACCTCGGCATCAATGAGATGGAACTGCTGTCCAACACCCAACGCAATATCATCGGCCTTGACGGCTATGGCTTGACGGTGACGGGATACAGGTCTATCACCTCGGCTTGACACAGTTGTTGAGATCATCATGACCACATCCCCGAAGTTTCTGATTGTTGAAGCGCGGTTCTACACCGACCTGGCTGATGCCCTTGCCGAAGGGGCTATCCGTGCGTTGACACAAGCCGGGGCTAGCTATGACCGTATCGCGGTTCCCGGCGCATTGGAAATCCCCGGGGCGATCGCCATGGCGGCGCAACGTCGTGATGCCGCCCCCTATGACGGGTATATCGCCCTTGGTTGCGTCATTCGCGGGGAAACCTATCATTTTGAAATCGTCTGCAATGAAAGCGCTCGCGGGATCATGGAGCTGACCACCACGGATATGCTGGCGATTGGCAATGGTATCCTGACGGTGGAAAACGGGGATCAGGCCTGGGAACGGGCTGACCCGGCGCGCAAGGACAAGGGGGGAGATGCCGCCCGTGCCGCTCTGGCAATGGCGTCACTTGCGCACTCCTATGGCTTGACCGTTGAAGGCGAGGGATGATGGATCTCACCGACCTCAACGATCAGGATCAAGAGCAGGAATCCAAACGCCCGAAATCAGTACGGCGTCGCGCCGCTTGCCGTCTGGCGGCGGTGCAGACCTTGTTCCAGAGCTGGGCCAGCAAAAAACCGGTCGCGGATATCGTCCCGCGCTTTAAGGATCATTTCCTGCCCGGTTTGCTTGAGGAATTTGGCGTTAAGTCCATTGATGATGAGCATTACACCAAACTGGTGTTTGGCGCCGCCCATTACGGCGAAGAAATCGACGCGTCGGTGGCGCCGCTTCTGCGCAGTGACTGGACGATTGATCGCCTTGGCGAAGTTGAGCGTTCGGTTATCCGCGCGGCTTACATCGAGTTCCGTGATGCCCCGCAGATCCCGCCAAAAGCGGTGATCACCGAATATACCGCCATT
>JAGWAQ010000022.1:0-1446 GCA_021296375.1 Alphaproteobacteria bacterium | reverse complement strand
TTCCGGTGCGGTGACCTGCGATAAAAGGCAATTATTTCGTTGCCTTCACCCCTTGGTTTCATTATACAGACCCCAAGAGTTTTAAGGGCTGGGTTTCTCCGGCCTTTTTGCTAGGCGGATGCCAGCTTGGTATTCGATAAGGGATCAGCCAACGCAATTTGGGGGCAGGCTGTATCCATCCTCCTATCCCATAGGGTTAAAATGATGAACATTGTTGATTTTGCCATTCTCTGCGGCGTCATTGGTCTCATCTACGGTATCTGGGCGTCTCGTAGCGTTCTTGCCGCTGATGCTGGTAATGCGCGGATGCAGGAAATTGCAGGCGCCATTCAAGAAGGCGCCCGTGCTTACCTAAACCGTCAGTACACCACGATCGGTATCGTTGGTGTTATTGTCACCATCATTCTGGTGATGACTCTCGGTCAATTCGTCGCCATCGGTTTTGTGATCGGTGCGGTTTTCTCTGGTGTTGCTGGTTACATCGGGATGAACGTTTCTGTTCGTGCCAACGTCCGCACCACCCAGGCGGCCCGCTCTTCGCTGACCGGCGCTCTGGACATCGCGTTCAAGTCCGGTGCCATCACCGGTATGCTGGTTGTTGGCCTTGGCCTGATCGGTGTTGCGCTTTACTACCGTATTCTGCTCGGCATGGACCTGACCGAACGTCAGATCATGGAAGCGCTTGTGGCGCTGTCCTTTGGCGCATCGCTGATTTCAATCTTTGCCCGTCTCGGTGGCGGCATCTTCACCAAAGGTGCGGATGTTGGTGCTGATCTCGTTGGTAAGGTTGAAGCGGGTATTCCTGAAGATGATCCACGCAACCCTGCGGTTATCGCCGATAACGTTGGTGACAACGTCGGTGACTGTGCGGGGATGGCGGCTGACCTGTTTGAAACCTATGCGGTGACGCTCGTGGCCACCATGCTGCTGGCTTCTATTTACGGTCTCGGCATTGCGGCTCTTGAACTGCCTCTGGCGATCGGTGCGGTCTGTATCGTGACATCTGTTATCGGCACGTTCTTTGTTCGTCTCGGGTCTTCCAACAACATCATGGGCGCGCTCTACAAAGGCTTCATCGCCACCGCGGTTCTGTCCGCGATTGCGATTTACTTTGTCACGGACTACATGTTCCCCGGCTCTGATCTGATGATGGCTTACTTCATCTCTGCCATGGTTGGCCTGGTTGTGACCGGCGCGCTGGTCTGGATCACAGAATACTACACCTCAACAGAGTACCGTCCGGTCCGCGTTGTGGCGAAATCTTCTGAAACCGGCCACGGCACCAACGTTATTTCCGGTCTTGCCATGTCCATGGAAGCGACCGCTGTTCCGGCGATCATCATCGCGGCGGGCATCGTTGTGTCCTTCCAGATGGCGGGCATTTACGGCATCGGCATCGCCGCCACCACTATGCTGGCGCTTGCTGGTATGGTTGTTGCGCTCGAC
>JAGWAQ010000021.1:20694-21330 GCA_021296375.1 Alphaproteobacteria bacterium | reverse complement strand
AATTATGGCCAGGCGGCTTCCGCCTTGTTTTCCCATTCCGAGTGGCGGGATTGCGCTCGCCAGGCGTTGGGGATCCGGGATTTCAGCATCACGGCAGGGGATTTCGGCTATAATGATGACCCGTTGCTTGTCGATTACATTTGCTCCCACAGCTTGCCAAGGCGGGGGATTCAGGTCAGCCCGTCGCAGATTCTGGTCACCATGGGGGCGCAGAACGCGCTTTTTCTGGTGACGCAACTGCTGGTCAATCAAGACCGCAAAGTGGTGATCGAAGATCCGTTCTACCCCGACCTGCGGGAGCTCTTGAAGCGTCACACCTCACGCATCTCCACCCTGCCTGTTGATCAAGACGGAATTGTCATCAATGAGAAGGTGATCGCGTCATCGGATATGGTGATTGTCACCCCTTCCCACCAATGCCCCACCACCGCCACCATGAGCCGTGAGCGGCGGCGGAAATTGCTGGATATCGCCAAGCAACATGATGTGCTGGTGGTGGAAGATGATTATGAATTTGAGATGAATTTTCTCGACACCCCGTCGCCAGCCCTCAAATCCATGGATGATTCCGGCCATGTGATTTACGTCGGCAGTTTTTCCAAATCGCTTTTCCCCGGCTTGCGGCTGGGCTATCTG
>JAGWAQ010000021.1:0-20670 GCA_021296375.1 Alphaproteobacteria bacterium | reverse complement strand
GCGCCACCCCCCGGGCCAAACCCAGCGCACCGCCGCCTATTTCATGGCCCTCGGGCATTACGACGCCCAGATCAGGCGCCTGCGCCGTCATTTCAGCGATCGCCGGAAATTGCTGGTGGATGCCCTTGGCCGCGACAGCCTGCTGAAAGAAACAGGGTCACATTTCGGCGGCACCAGTTTCTGGATCAAAGGCCCCGATTGGCTGGACAGCCGCAAGCTTGCCGAAAAAGCCGCGGAAGCCGGCATTTTGATCGAACCCGGCGACACGTTTTTTAACAACGACGCCCCGCCGCTCAATTATTTCCGCCTGGCCTATTCCTCGATCCCTGAAAACCGCATTACCGAAGGTTTTGAAAAACTCGTGGCTTGCGTGAAATCCCTCGCCCCATGATCGCCTCATGACGGGGGGTCGCGATAACGGGGGCGCGCGGCTTTTTCTGGACCTAATCTTGTCATGATCTGGTTCTATCATCTGGCCTTTCCTGACAGGCATGATAGTATATGGTGACGTAAAGGCGATGCTGGTTTCATCACATCGATCATCAGGCAATCTGACAGGCCGTGTCATTCGGCGCGGCATTATCTTGAGGGGGGTTTTCCATGGCCGGTTCGGCTTTTCTTACAGATCGCGCGCCATCGTGCCCGCAGGACCTTCTTGATCGTGCCCGCGCGGCGCGCCCCCAGCCCCTGCGGCTTGCGGTGGTGCGGGCGTCCGCGCCTCTTCCGATGCTGACCGCCAGGCAAGCCCATGAAGCGGGGATCGCCACGCCTATTCTGATCGGCGAAGCTGACCTGATCAAAAAACAGGCTGACGCCATTGGCTGGGACCTGTCGGGGATCGCCATCCATGACAGCAGCGGCGAAAAGGGCGCGATTGACCATGCCACCGCCATGACCCGCAAAGGTGGCGCCGATGCCATCATGAAAGGTCATCTTCATTCTGATGTTTTCATGGGGGGTATTGTGGCGCGTGAAGCTGGCATTCGCGGCGAAAAACGCATGGTCCATATCTTCGCCATGTTCCACCCCGACGGCGGCAGCCCGATCTTGATCAGCGACGCCGCGGTCAATGTCACCCCTGACATCAAAACCCGCCAGCAAACCGTCATTTCCCTTGCGGAAACCGCCAAAGCGCTCGGCATTGATACCCCGCGGATCGCCATTATCGCCGCGACGGAAACCCCCATTGCCTCGATCCCGTCCTCGATGGAAGCCAAGGAGCTGAGCGACTGGGCGCAGGACAATGTTCCCGGCGCTGTTGTCAACGGCCCCCTGTCTTTTGACCTTGCCATGGCGCCTGAAGCG
This sequence comes from Alphaproteobacteria bacterium, assembly GCA_021296375.1. Lineage (GTDB taxonomy): Bacteria > Pseudomonadota > Alphaproteobacteria > Puniceispirillales > UBA1172 > JAGWAQ01. The sequence continues at coordinate 19,365 of JAGWAQ010000021.1, read as the reverse complement.
GTCGCCATCAAAGGCCTGGCCACGGAAGGGGAGGAGGCCAACCTTGTCGCTGGCCGCGCTGATGCGCTGGTGATGCCTGAAATCACCTCCGGCAATGTTCTTTTCAAGGCCATGGTCTGGCATAGTGGCGCTTGCGCCGCTGGCGTGGTGACGGGGGGCAAAGTCCCGATTATTCTGACCAGCCGCGCCGACCCCCCTGAAGCGCGTCTTGCCTCGATTGCCCTTGCCGCTTTATGTTAACTTCACTGGCCTAGCCTCTATTTGCTGATTGTCCCGATAGGAATGTTTCATGTCCAAACAGCCCCAGATCAACACCTCCCCATCCAGCGCCGACCGCATCGCCAAGACCACCTGTTACATGTGCGCCTGCCGTTGCGGCATCAACGTGCATATGAAAGGGGATGACATTCGCTACATCGAAGGCAACCGTGATCACCCCGTCAACCAGGGGGTGCTTTGCGCCAAAGGCTCCGCTGGCATCATGCAGCACCTGTCGCCAGCACGTCTGCGGGCGCCGCTGAAACGTGTTGGCCCCCGCGGTTCCGGTGAATTTGAGGAAATCTCATGGGAAGACGCCCTGACCATGGCCACCGATTGGCTGGCGCCGGTGCGCGCCAAAGACCCGAAGAAACTGGCGTTCTTCACCGGCCGTGACCAATCCCAGGCCCTGACCGGCTGGTGGGCGCAACAGTTCGGCACCCCGAATTTCGCCGCCCATGGCGGGTTCTGTTCCGTCAACATGGCGGCGGGCGGCATCTACACCATTGGCGGGGCGTTCTGGGAATTTGGCTCCCCTGACTGGGAACGCACGGAACTTTTCGTGCTGTTCGGTGTTGCCGAAGACCATGATTCAAACCCCATTAAAATCGGCCTCGGCAAGCTCAAGGAACGCGGCGTGCGGACGATTTCCGTCAACCCTGTCCAGACCGGCTATTCCGCGGTGGCGGATGACTGGATCGGCATCACCCCGGGCAGTGACGGGCTGCTGATCCTGTCGCTCATTCAGGTGCTGATGGAAAGCGGCAAGATCGATGTCGATTACCTGATCCGTTACACCAACGCCCCCTGGCTGGTGATCCGCAACCCGGGCCAGGCCAATGACGGGCTGTTCCTGCGCGATAAGGACGACACCCCCCTGGTGATTGACCGCAAGACCGGCAAAACCGCCAAATCCAGCAAAGGCGGCATCACCCCTGAACTGAAGGGCGAGATCAAGCTCAAGGATGGCGGCGTCGCTGTCCCTGCCTTTACCTTGATGGCGGAACAATGGATGACCCCTGAGTTAAGCCCGGAAGCAACGGAAGCCGAAACCGGCGTGCCCGCCGCCCGTGTTCGCCAGATGGCGGCAGAACTGGCGGAAGCGGCGTTTGAAAAAACCATCGTGCTGGACCGCCCCTGGACCGACTGGAAGGGCGAAAAGCACGACAAGATGATCGGCCGGCCGGTTTCCATGCACGCCATGCGGGGGATTTCTGCCCATTCCAACGGTTTCCAGACCTGCCGTGCGCTCCATGTCCTGCAGTTGATGCTAGGCAGTGTTGAAACCCCGGGCGGGTTCCGGTTCAAGCCGCCTTACCCGAAGCCGGCGGAAATTCATCCGCGTCCGGCGGGGCGTCCTGACCAGATCAAGCCGAACACGCCTCTGCCTGGCGCGCCCCTCGGCTACCTGATGGGGCCGGAAGATTTGCTGGTGGATGAACACGGCAACCCGAGCCGCATCGACAAGGCCTATTCCTGGGACGCGCCGATGTCCGCCCATGGCTTGATGCATATGGTGATTTCCAACGCCTATGCCGGTGACCCTTACCCCGCCGATGTGCTGTTCATGTACATGGCGAACATGGCGTGGAATTCATCCATGAACACCCGCGGGGTGATGGAGATGCTGACCGCCAAGGATGAGGAGACCGGCGAGTATAAAATCCCGAAGATCATCTACTCCGATGCCTATTCCTCGGAAATGGTGGCTTTTGCTGATCTCATCCTGCCCGACACGACTTATCTGGAACGTCACGATTGCATTTCGCTGCTCGACCGGCCGATCTGCGAGGCCGAAGCCGTGGCTGACGCCATCCGCTGGCCGGTGGTGGAACCAGACCGTGATGTGCGCGGCTTCCAGTCGGTCCTGCTTGACCTTGGCGCCCGCCTTGGCCTGCCCGGCATGACCAATGATGACGGCACCGCCAAGTTCAAGGATTACGCCGATTACATCGTTAATCACCAGCGCAAGCCGGGGATTGGCCCCCTGGCTGGTTTCCGCGGCAAGGGGGACTTATCCGGCCGCGGTGACCCCAACCCCAACCAGCTCGAGCAATATATCGAGAACGGCGGGTTCTGGATCAATCACCTGCCGGAAGACGCGCAATTCTACAAATTCGCCAATATGGCCTATCAGAATTTCGCCGTCGAGATGGGGTTCTTTGACAAGCCGGAACCTTACACGTTCCAGATTTATTCCGAAGTGCTGCAGAAATTCAAACTGGCCGCCGAAGGCCATGGCAATACCCAGCCGCCGGAACATCTGCGTGATCAGATCAAGACCTGCTTCACCCCCCTGCCGTCTTGGTACAAGCCGTTTGAAGACGCGCTCACCGATGACGCGGAATACCCCATCCATGCCCTGACCCAGCGCCCCATGGCCATGTACCATTCCTGGGGGTCACAGAACCCCTGGCTGCGTCAGATCCATGGCCATAACCCGCTGTTCATTTCAGGTGAACTGGCGGCCAAGCACGACCTCGCTGATGGCGATTGGGCCTGGGTCACTTCCCACCATGGCCGCATCCGCGTCCCCGTGGCGGTGATGGAAGGCGTCAACCCCAACACCGTCTGGACCTGGAATGCCATCGGCAAACGCCGTGGCGCCTGGCAGCTTGACGAGGACGCGCCGGAAGCCCGCAAAGGCTTCCTGCTCAATCACCTAATCCATGAATTGCTGCCGCCCAAGGGCGACGGCTTGCGGTGGTCTAATTCCGACCCCATCACCGGTCAGGCGGCGTGGTACGACCTGAAAGTAAATATCGAAAAAGCCGCGGCGGATGAACCGCAGGTCATCTCCCCGCATTTTGACGCCCAGAAATCCCCGGCGGGCTTGACCAAGCCTGCGTCCACCTTGCGTTACGGGCTTAACATCATCAATGCCGAGAAGAAGGGGTCCCGCTCATGACCGATATGCCGCCACCATCAGACGTTAAACTTGGCCTTGTCATCGACCTTGATATTTGTGTTGGTTGTCAGGCTTGTGTTGTCAATTGCAAGGAATGGAACACCGCCGGTTATGGCGCGCCGCTTGCTGATGTCAATGCCTATGGCAACAACCCTGTCGGCTCCTGGCTGAACCGTGTGCATACGTTTGAAGCCGGTCAAGGCAAGGACGCGCGGGTGGTTCACTTCCCGAAATCCTGCCTGCATTGCGAAGACGCGCCCTGCGTGCCGGTTTGCCCCACGGGGGCGTCCTACAAGCGCGCCGAAGACGGCATCGTGCTGGTCAATGAAGACTGGTGCATCGGTTGCGGGCTGTGCGCCTGGGCCTGCCCTTACGGCGCCCGCGAGATGGACCCGGCGGAAGGCGTGATGAAAAAATGCACACTCTGTGTGGACCGCATCTTAAACGATACCCTGGCAGAAGAAGACCAGATCCCCGCCTGTGTGCGGACCTGCCCCACCAGCGCCCGTCATTTCGGTGATCTCGGTGACCCGAATTCCGACGTCAGCAAGCTCGTCGCGGAACGCGGCGGCTTTGACCTGATGCCGGAACAAGACACCAAGCCTGTCAACAAATACCTGCCGCCACGTCCTCGCCAGCAAGCGATGGATGATGATGGTCCTGTTGATCTTGTTGCCCTTGCCGCCAAGGATGAACCGTCGGGTTTCTGGAAATGGGTCGATCAGGCTCTTGACCGTATTTAACCGCCGTTGCTTTAAGGGAAATTCATCATGCGTCCTGCATTCTCATTAATTTTCTTCACATCGCTGTCCGGCCTTGGCTTTGGTCTGGCGACTGTACTTGGCTTCGGGCTGATCACCGCCCCCAGCACGTTTTGGTGGCTGGTGCAAAACGGCGTCGCGCTCGGGTTGATCGGGGCGGGGCTGTTGTCTTCAACCGTCCACCTTGGCCACCCTGAACGCGCCTGGCGGGCGCTCAGCCAGTGGAAAACCTCATGGCTGTCGCGCGAAGGGGTGCTGGCATCCCTCGCCTTTGGCCTGCTGTTCTTCTATGCCCTTGATGGCTACCTCAATGGCGACCCTGATGGCGGCGGCAACATGATGCTCGGGATGGCGGTGGCGGTTATTTCGCTTGTCACCATCTGGTGCACGGCCATGATTTACGCGTCGCTCAAGACCGTGGCGCGCTGGCACCATCCGCTGACGCCATTTGTCTTTATCGGCTATGCCATGGCGGGGGGGCTTGTGCTGGCGGCGGGGCTTGATGCCCTGGCCATGGGCGAAGCCTCCGTCATGACGCAACCGGCCCTGCTGGCGCTTCTTGTGGCGGCGATCGTTGCCATGATCTGGTCACGCCAGGCGGGGGCCGAAGGCTCCGGCTCAACCCCTGAAAGCGCAACCGGTCTTGGTGAGCTGGGGCCGGTGCGACTGCTGATGTCGCCCCATTCCGAAGAAAACTGGCTGCAGCATGAAATGGGCTTTATCGTCGCCCGCAAACATGCCGACACCTTGCGCCGCATCAGCCTTGCCCTGGCGATACTGCTGCCCGTGGCGGCCCTGCTGGCGGCACCGGCATCAGCGCTGGTGATGGTCGTGGCGGTGGTCATCCACCTGGTGGGGGTGATGGTTTCACGCTGGTTGTTCTTTGCCGAAGCCAAACATACCGTCATGTTGTATATTACGGCCAGCGGCACTAGGCCCGCACCGACAAAGACAAAAAGGGCCTTCTTCCGAAGGCCCTTTTTTCAGGTTCAAATTCCGGCTTATCGCGCCAGCAAGATCTTGTGCTGTTGGCGGATGGCGGCATCGACATCAGCCGCCACATGGTCAGGGTGGAACGTCGTCAGGATGCGTTCCTTGACCTTGGTGGCTTCTTCCACCAGCACCGGCTTGTTGAGTTCTTCCCATTCTTTCGGGGAGGAGCGGTCGGCAACCTCGGGGTAGATGTATTCCGTCTGCATGACATTGATGGTCGCGTCATGGCCGAGGTAATGGCCAGGTCCCCCCATGCAAACATCCTTCATGACCTCAACACTGAGGGTTTTTTCATTGACCTCAACGCCGCGAACACAGCGCATGCACTGGCCCAGCATATCGTTATCAATGACCAGGCTTTCAAGGCAGAACCCCAACAGCGACGCGTGCATGCCGGCGCTTTCATAGACCATGTTAAGGCCAGCCAGACCGGCCATCACGGCGGTGCTGCCTTTTTCATAGCCGGACTGGGCGTCAGGCATTTTGGAATCCGCCATGCCAGATGCGGCACCAGAGGGCAGATTGAAATGACGAAGCACCTGCGCGCAAGCCGCCGTCAGAAGCCCCTGTTCACCGGAACCGCCGGACATCGCGCCGGTCCTCAGGTCCGACACAAACGGCCAGGTGCCGCAGATCGCCGGATGCCCCGGGGACATGGCATTGACATAAACAAGCCCGGCGATAACTTCCGCCACCGCTTGCGCCACCGCCCCGGCGATGGACGCGGGCGCGGTTGCCCCCGCCTGCCCCGCCGACAACAGCAGCACCGGCATGCCGCCCTTGACGGCCTGTTCCATCACTTCACAGCTTTCGGTGGCGAACCGCAGAGGCGGCACCACAAAGCAGTTGGAATTCGACACAAAGGGGCGCGCCCGCCACTTGTCTTCACCACCGGCGATCTTGTGCAGCATGTCGATTGCTTCCGGCACAAATTCAGCTTCCGTAAAGCTGGTCCCGACATGCTTGCGGGTACCGCTGACGGCCGCATAGATAGTGTTGATATCAAGGTCACGGGCATCAGGGATATCCCGTGCCACCATCGGGCGCTGGAAGAAATGGATATTGTCCATATTCTCGACAATGCGGGCGGCGTCGTAAATATCCTTAAGCTCGCTTTCCTTGTATTCATTGCCCGCGACATCGACAAGGTGAACCGCCGCCCCCGCCGTGCCGTAATGGACGCGATTGCCCGACAAGTGAAGATCAAACGCCGCGTCCTGCCCATGAAGGGTGATCTCCCGCGCCGCCAGCGACAAAGCTTTGTCCACGACCTCACGCGGGAAACGGGTGCGCCCGTCCTCGCCGTGGATGGCGCCAAAATCCGTCATGTATTTGATGCCGGTTTCCGGTGCCTGGCTAAGCCCGATCTCTTCAAGGATCTGGTAAACCGTGTCTTCCACCGCCGCCAGGGCGGCGTCATCCAGGGGCTTGTAAGACCCGCCCTCAAGCCCGGGGCGAACCGGACGAAGTTCTTCAGCCAGAGGCGCCGCCCGGAGGGATTTGCGCGCCGAGCGACCACCGGCACGGCGAGAGCGTGGAATGGGGGGAGTTGTGATCATCGTGACCTCACATATATAGGGTTATTATTATTGTTCGGTATTGTTAAGCCTTAACGCGTTCTGATGTCGGGTCATACATTGGCTTCAGGCTGACTTCAGCCTCGACCTTTTGCCCCGCAACATCAATCATATATTCAGACGCCAGTTGCGATTTGGCGTCGTCATTGCCATCACGGCACGGCACATAGCCAAGGCCAATCGCCCCGCCCAGATGATGCCCGTAATTCCCTGACGTCAAATAACCGACGATCTCGCCATCACGCAGGACCGCTTCATTGTGATAAAGAAGGGGGTCGGCGTTCTTCAGCTTGAATTGCATGAGGCGGGAATTCAGCCCGTCGTCTTTCTTTTTCATCACCGCGTCACGCCCAATGAAATTCCCGAACCGTCCCGACTGCTTGTTGACCTTGGCGGCAAAACCAAGCCCCGCCTCAAGCACGTGATCTTCGTTGGAAATGTCATGCCCGAAGTGGCGGAAGCCTTTTTCGATACGGCAGGAATCCAGCGTATGCAGACCGCAATGGGTGATGGCATGGTCCTGGCCACGCTTCATCAGCTCATCATAGACATGGACGGCCATATCAGCGGAAACATACAGCTCCCACCCCAGCTCACCGACATAAGTCACGCGGTGAGCGCGGGCGGTGGCGTAGCCGATTTCAATTTCCTGCATCGTGCCGAAGGGGAAATCCGCATTCGACAGGCTTTGGGGGATGATCGGCTGCAGGAAGTCACGGGATTGCGGCCCCATCACCACCAGCACGGATTCCATCGAGGTCACATCAAGGGCGACGCAATTCGCGCCATCAGGGATATGACGGGTGATCCAGTTGACATCACGGCGGATGGTGGCGGCAGGCGTCACCACCATGAACTTATCCGCCGCCAGACGGGTGATCGTGACATCAGCCTCAATCCCGCCTTCGTTATTGAGGAACTGGGTGTAGACAATCTTGCCGTTCGGCACCGCCACGTCATTGGCGGCGATCAGCTGAAGCACGGATTCAGCATCCGTCCCCATGACCATGATCATGCCAAAGCTCGACATATCAAACATGCCGACGGATTCGCGGATGGCTTTATGTTCGGCGGCGTTATGCTCAAACCAGTTCTGGCGTTTCCAGGAATATTCATATTCAGGTGTTTTGCCCGCCGCGCGCTCGGCTTCCGGCAGGAACCAGTTGGCGCGTTCCCAGCCATTGACCTCACCAAAACAGGCGCCGGCATCTGCCAGACGATGGTGGATCGGTGAGCGGCGGATATCACGCCCGGTTTCAAACTGGCGGTAAGGGAAATGGTCGGCGTAAAGCAGACCGAGGGTTTCCGACACGCGGTCATGGAGATACTTGCGGTTGACCTGGAACGGCTGCATGCGGCGAACGTCAACATCCCACAGGTCCATCGGCGCGTTGCCCTTGTCCATCCATTCCGCCAGCACCATGCCCGCCCCACCGGCCGACTGGATCCCGACGGAATTAAAGCCCGCGGCGACGAAGAAATTCTTCACTTCCGGCGCTTCGCCAAGGATATAGCGGTCATCAGGGGTAAAGCTTTCAGGGCCGTTGAAGAAGGTCTGGATCCCCGCTGAACCCAGCACCGGCAAACGGTCAATCGCCTTTTCCAGGATCGGCTCAAAATGGTCGAAATCTTCAGGCAAGCTGTCGAATTCAAAATCTTCAGGGATGCCGTTCATGCCCCAGGGCTTTGAGTTCGGCTCAAACGCGCCGAGCATGATCTTGCCAGCGTCTTCCTTGTAATAGGCGCATTCATCCGGCACACGCAGGACCGGCAGGTTGTTCTGCAACCCTTCGATGCCTTCGGTGACGATATAGAAATGCTCACACGCATGGAGCGGCACCGCCACCCCGGCCATGGCGCCCACTTCACGCGCCCACATGCCGCCGCAATTGACGACGAAATCTGCGCTGATATTGCCGCTTTCGGTTTCAACACCAACGGCCTTGCCGTTTTCAACCGTCACCCCCGTGACCTTGACGCCCTGGATGATCTGGGCGCCACGCATTTTCGCGCCTTTTGCCAGCGCTTGGGTGATGTTCACAGGGTCGCCCTGGCCATCTTTCGGCAGCCAAACACCGCCGACCGCGTCCTCAACATTGAGCCCGGGGTAGAGGTTTGAGATTTCCGTCGTCGAAATCTCATCAATCTCAACGCCGAAAGCGCGCGCCATGGCGGCGGAACGGCGAAGCTCTTCCATTCGCTCATCGGTCAAGGCGACGGTGATTGACCCGTTGCGCTTGATGCCCGTGGCGACGCCGGTTTCTTCCTCAAGGCTGAAATACAGCTCCTGGGAATATTTTGCCAGCCGCGTCATGTTCTGGGTGGCGCGAAGCTGGGCGATCAGCCCTGCCGCGTGCCAGGTGGTGCCGCAGGTCAGTTGCTTGCGTTCCAGCAAAACAACATCGGTCCAGCCCAGTTTCGTCAGGTGGTAGGCGACAGAGCAGCCCACCACCCCGCCGCCAATAATGACGGCACGGGCATGTTGAGGAAGTTTATCAGTCATGATTATGCTCTCACTTTTTCATGCGCCTGGTCGTAAACCGCATCACCTTCAACAATGGTGGCGGCACGGTCACGTCCAAGAACGCTGATGGAAAGATCCGTCAGGCCACTGCTGATCGCGGATTCTTCGATAACGCCATAGGCGATGGATTTGCCCACACGGTGGCCATAACCGGCCGAAACCACAAGGCCGATATCCTTACCGCCGGACTGGATCGGCGACAGGTAAACCGCGTCACCAAAAGGTTCCCCATCAGCGGGGTCTTCAACCGTCATGGTAACGAAACGCTTGGACGCGCCACGCTGCATTTCAGCCTGAAGTGCCGCCTTGCCAACGAACTCATCCTTATTGAAATTGACCCAACGGCCCAGCCCGCTTTCGAGCATGGTGTAATCCGACGTCAGGTCAGATTTCCAGCAACGATAGCCTTTTTCCAGACGCATGGAATCAAGCGCCAGCATCCCGAACAAGCCGAGGTTATGCTCTTCGCCAGCTTCAGTGATGGCCGTCCAGACATCAAGCAGCTTGTCCATATCGGCATGCAGCTCCCAGCCCGCTTCACCGGCAAAGGACACGCGGATCGCCACCGCTTCAACGCCGCCAGCGGTAACCGGCTGGTGGGTCAGCCACGGGAAGGACGCCTGATCAGCCGCCGCACCTGTCACCTTTTCAAAGATCGCGGGTGACTTTGGCCCCGTCACAAGCAGGGAACCCATCTTGCGGGTGATGTCGGTAAACTCAACCGAACCGTCCTGCGGCATGTGCTGGACCAGCCAGTCGCGATCATGCCAGAGCGCGCCAGCACCGGTGATCAACCAGAAGTGGTTTTCACCAAAGCAGGTGGCGGTCATTTCCGTCAGGGTCTTGCCTTTTTCTGAAGCGAAATAGACCAGCCCGATGCGGCCTTCTTTCGGCAGGCGGCCCGTCACCATGGTGTCGAGCCAGGCGCGCGCGCCCTCGCCCTTGATTTCATAACGGCTGAAGCCGGTCAGGTCGAGCAGACCGGCGTGTTCCGCGACATGGCGGCATTCGGCGCCAACCGCGTCAAAATTCGACTGGTGGTTGTAGCTGTCCACCATTTTTTCTTCCATGCCGTCGGTCAGGAAATATTCCGCGCGTTCCCAGCCGCCATAGGACCCGAAGGACGCGCCTTTGGCTTTCAGCGTGTCGTAGATCGGGGAGGTTTTGGCCCCGCGACCTGCTGGCCATTGAATATGCGGGAAATGCATGGCGTATTCATGGCTGTAGGTTTCGATCGCTTTGGCGATGGAATAGTCGCGATCAACGTGATCGGTGAAGCGGCGAGGGTCAACAGACCAGCTGTCGCTTTCGGTTTCACCTTCGGTGATCATTTCCGCCACCAGCTTGCCGGCGCCACCCGCCTGGACAATACCAAAGGTAAAGACACAGGCTTCAAAAGCGTTCGGCACGCCCGGCATAGGACCGATCAACGGCAGGCCATCGGGCGCATAAGGGATCGGGCCGTTGACAACACGGGTGATGCCGCCAGAACCCAGGATAGGCACACGGGCAATCGCGTCTTCGATGTACCATTCGATGCGGTCGAGATCATCATTCCACAGCTGGAAGGAGAAATCCGCCGGACGGGGGTCATCTTCAGTCACCCAATGGGCCTTGCAGTTGTATTCATAAGGGCCGAGCAGCAGGCCGTCTTTTTCCTGACGCAGGTAATAGGAGCTGTCCGGGTCACGCAGCAGAGGCAGCTTTTCCTTGCGTTCAGTCAGCTCATCAATGCTTTCGGTGATCAGGTACTGGTGGGCCATGGAAACGCACGGCACATCACGGCCAAACATCTTGCCAATTTCATCAGCGCGATAACCGGCGGCATTGACGACATATTCACAGCGGATATCGCCGTTTTCGGTTTTGATCAGCCATTCGTCATTGACGCGCTCAACACCGGTCACAGGGCAGAAGCGGATGACCTGCGCGCCCATGTCGCGGGCGCCTTTGGCAAAAGCCTGGGACAGCTGGGCGGGGTCAATATCGCCATCCAGAGGGTCCCACTGACCGCCATAGAGATCATGGGTTTCAAGGAACGGGTAGACCTCCTGCATTTCGGCATTGGACATTTCCTGAAATTCAATGCCCATCTGGCGGCCCATCGCCTCAACATGACGGAACTCTTCCATGCGTTCTTTCGAATGCGCCAGTCGGATGGCGCCGGTCACATGGTAGTTCATGGGGTAATCCACCTCTTCACCAAGGCTGCGGTAAAGGCGGTTGGAATAGGACTGCATCTGCATGATGGTCCAGTTGGCGGCGTAGTTCGGGCAGTTGCCCGCGGCGTGCCAGGTGGACCCGGAAGTCAGTTCGTTCTTTTCAAGCAACACACAATCGGTCCAGCCCATTTTGGCAAGGTGGTACAGAACAGAAGTCCCGACGGACCCGCCGCCAATAACAACAACGCGGGCGGTTGAGGGCAGTTTGCCAGTGGCTTTATTGCCATTGTCTTGTGTTTGATCAGTCATGATATCCCCAAAAGTCAGTTGATATGGTTACATTAATAAATTGGAGGCGCGATGACCCAGATCACCTCGGCATCTTCTGTGCCGGTGTTTTCCCAGGACATCACTTCCCCGGCGAAGGAAAAACTGTCGCCGGGGCCAAGGTCGAAACTGCGGCCATCAATCGTGATGGTGAGGCGTCCGCGAATAATATATCCCGCCTCTTCTGTTGGACGTTGCACCGATCCCGCGCTTGATGAACCGGCGGCAAAGACCGACCGCACCAGCTCAAAAGAACCGCCAAGGTCAGGCGACAGCAGCTCTTCGGACAGTTGCGTCGCGTCATCGCGCATCATGCGGCGGGATTCCGCCCGAACAACGTAGGCTTGCTCGTCACTCGGCGGGGTATGGGAAAAAAAGAAACTCACGGGCAGGCTGAACAGCTCGGCGATCAGGCGAATATCCGCCAGCGTCGGCTCTGATGTGCCGCGCTCAACCTGGCTCAGCCAACCCACCGACCGGTCAAGACGACGCGCAAGATCAGCAAGGGTCCAGTTCCGCCCTTGACGAAGCGCCCTGATGTCATTGCCGATCTGGTCTGAAGATTGCCGCAGGTATTCCCGTTCGAGATTACCTTTGCCCTCCCCCTCAGCCGCATCAGTGGTGGTTAATTGCTGCAGCATGTCGCTTTATTCACTTTCAAATTCGTGAAAATTTCTTCGATATTTTCACCAAGATGAAAAAATGGCAAGTCTTTTCATCTTTTGCCCATGACTTTTTGCAGATGACTTTTTCGGGCCATCGAAAGTGGCGTCATGGTCTTCACTTTAAGATCACTTGACCTGCCCTATTTGAAGGTGCAGAACATCCCCACAGACCAACTCAATGTTCAGAGGTTCACCTGACCATGCGCCTTAAACTTTTACCCCTTATCGGAGCTTTGTTGATGACCATGACCGCTACTGCAAATGCCTCGGGCACGCTTGTGCTTGAAACCACCAAAGGCGAGATTCGCATCGCCATGCTGGAAACCATTGCCCCTAACCATGTTGCCCGCATCAAGGAACTCGCCAATGACGGGTTTTACGACGGTATTATTTTCCACCGCGTGATCCCGGGCTTTATGGCCCAGACCGGTGATCCTGACGGCACGGGCATGGGCGGCTCCGGCCAGAACCTGAAGGCTGAATTTTCCAATTACCAGTACAAATACGGCACCGTCGGCATGGCCCGTTCCATGAACCCCGATAGCGGCGACAGCCAGTTCTTCATCTGCTTTGACGGCTGCAGCCACCTGACAGGGCAATACACCGTCTGGGGCCAGGTCGAAAGCGGCATGGACGCCGTTGAGGCCATCAATGCAGGTGAGCCGCCAGCAGAGCCTGACCAGATCATCAAAGCTTCTGTTGAAGAGTAATCTTTATTGAAATTTATGGAGTGGCCTCACGCCTTGGCGCGTCGGGGCCACGCCAGCACCAGCAATGAAATCCAGATCAAGCCGAAGGCGACCCCATCAAGTGGCGTGAACGGCTCATCATAAATCATCACCCCGATCACCAATTGCAAGCTTGGCGCCAGATAGAACAGCAATCCGCCGAACGCAATGCCGATCATGCGGCTGGCGGCAATATACATCACCAATGGCACCGCCGTGATGATCCCGCTCGCCACCGCCAGCCCTGAATTGACCGCCCCTCCAGCGCCAAATTCGCCAACCCCGTTGATCGCCAGCACCGCCAGAAACCCGGCGGCAAATGGCACCAGCACAATGACTTCCGCCAGCAGCCCCACCACCGGCCCTGTCGCCCGGGTTTTGCCCAGCAAAGTGTAGACAGTGAAGCTCGCTGAAACGATCAGGGCAATGACCGGCGCGCCGCCATTTTCATAAGTTTTCAGGACCACTCCCATGAACGCCAGGGTAACGGCGACCCATTCCCTTGCGCTCAGCTTCTCCCCAAGGCCAAACACCCCCACCGCCACCACCATCAGCGGATAGATGTAATACCCGAGGCTAGCTTCGGTGATGCGATTGGTCTCGACCGCGTAGACATAGGCCAGCCAGTTGATGGTGATCAGCACCGCGCTGATCGTGATCAATCCCATTTCTTTCGGGGTCGTCAGGGCGAGGCGAAGACGCGTCATGCGTTGCGTGAAATACGCCACCACCAGCATGGTCACCACCGTCCAGACGACGCGATGGGCCACCACCTCAAGCGTCGTGAAATCGGCCATGTATTTGAAGAAAATGGGGGTCATCCCCCAGGTGATGCTAGCCAATCCGCCAACCAAAAATCCTCGATACATGTGGGCCACCTGATGACTGCGCGATGGATCAATCTAGCCCATGCCAGCGGCTTTGGGCAGGGAAATCGACCGCCGCCACAAATGCCCCGAAAAGATGCCCAAAAAAGAACTCCCGAAAAGAATTCCCCAAAAAGAATTCAAAAAAAATTACATTGTTTTCAAGCCCCCCTCGCCACGATAAGATCAACCGTCATGATTTGAGCAAGCCCATAATTTGAGCAAGCTCATGATTTGAGTATGCCCATGATTTGAGTAAGCCCATAATTTGAGTAACCCAATGTACACATCCTCTTCTTTGCCTGAACATCTGTCCCGCAACGCGCTTGCCGATTTCCGCAGCGATACCGTGACCCGCCCCACCAAAGCCATGATGGAGGCGATCATGACCGCCGAGGTCGGGGATGACGTTTATGGCGATGACCCCACCACCAACGCGCTCGAAGACATGGCGGCGGAAATCTTCGGCAAGGAGGCGGCGGTATTCCTGACCTCCGGCACGCAATCCAACCTGACGGCGGTGATGGCCCATTGCGGCCGCGGCGATGAATACCTGATCGGCAGCAGCTATCATATCTACACTTACGAGGCGGGCGGCTCCGCCGTCCTGGGCAGCGCCTTCCCCCATCCCCTGCCCGTGGATGATCGCGGTGCCCTGGCGGTTGAAGACGTCATTGCCGCCATCAAGCCCGATGACAGCCACAACCCCATCACCACCTTGCTGAGTGTCGAGAACACCGTCAGCGGCAAGGTTCAGTCCCTTGATTATATGGACAGCATGGCCACCACCGCCCATGCCCACGGGCTGAAGGCCCATTGCGACGGCGCCCGGCTGATGAATGCCGTGGTTGCGTTGGGGGTCACCCCCAAACGTCTGGTGGCCGGATTTGACACCGTGTCCATCTGCCTGTCGAAAGGTCTTGGCACCCCGGCGGGGTCAGTGCTGGTGGGCAATAAAGACGCCATCGCCAGGGCCCGCCGCACCCGCAAGATGCTCGGCGGCGGCATGCGCCAGTCGGGGCTGTTGGCGGCGGCGGGGATCCATGCCTTGAGCCATCATGTCGAGCGGCTCGCCGAAGATCATGCCCGCGCCGAAAAGCTGGCCGCGCGGCTGGCCGCCACCGCCGGCATCACCGTGACGTCATCGGAAACCAATATGGTGTTTGCGCGATTAGGGAATGACGATTGCCGCATTGACGACACGGCACTGGATGATCTTGCGGGGTTCATGGCGGAACGCGGGGTGCGGATCACCCCGGGGCGGGAGTTGCGGATGGTCACTCACCTTGACGTGACCGACGCCGATATCGACACGATGGTGAGCGCATTGGGTGAATTTATCGCTCACTATGGAGGCTGAGCACGCGGATGGTGTTGGTGGTTCCCACAACGCCAAACGGAGTCCCCGCCACGACGATCACCTGATCGCCGGGGTTGCCCATTTTATTTTCCAGCATCAAGCGGCTGATGCCATCAAGGGCTTCGTCAAAACTGCTGAAGTTATCGGTCTTGATGCTGTTGACCCCCCACAGGATATTCATCCGCTGGCGGGCGGTCTGGTTTGGCGTCATCATGACAATCGGCAGGCCGGGACGTTCCCGCGACAGTCGCACCGTGGTGGCGCCTGACGTGGAAAACGCCACCACCGCCGCCGCTTCGATATGGCGCGCCAGTTGCGTCGCGCTTTCCGCCACGGCGTGATAGGTGGTGTGGCCTTCGCTTGAGCCAAACGCCAGGTCTTCAAAATACCCGTCGCGCTTTTCGGTTTCCTCCAGAATACGGTGCATGATCGCCACCGCTTCCACCGGGTAACTGCCGACAGCGGTTTCCGCCGACAGCATGACGCAATCCACGCCATCCAGCACCGCCGTCGCCACATCAGAGGCTTCCGCCCGTGTCGGGGTGGGGTTGTCGATCATGGATTCCAGCATCTGGGTGGCGACCACCACCGGCTTGCCAACGCGGCGGCAGATGCGGGTGATGTCTTTTTGCGCCCCGGGCACACGTTCCGGCGGCAGCTCAACCCCAAGGTCACCGCGCGCGATCATGACGCCATCAGCGGCGGTAATCAGCTCATCAAGAATATCGAGCGCCTGCGGCTTTTCGATCTTGGCCATAATGGCGGCCTTGTCCTTGATCAAGCTGCGCGCCTCGATCAAATCCGACACCCGCTGGACAAACGACAACGCCACCCAGTCGACGCCATGATCAATCGCAAACGCCAGGTCTTCACGGTCTTTTTCCGTCAAGGGTGAGATATTCAGGGACACGTCAGGGACATTGACGCCTTTGCGGTCAGTCAGCTCACCCCCGACCTCAACCCGCGTGTTGATCACGCCCTTATCAACGCCGGTGACGGTAAATTGCAATTTGCCATCATTAACCAGCATCCGGTGGCCGGGCAGAATGGCTTCAAAAATTTCAGGATGCGGCAGGCAGACCCGTTCCGCAGACCCCGTCATCTCATCAAGCTGGAAGGTAAAGGCATCGCCTTTTGACAGGACAACCCCGTCCTCGACTTCACCAATACGCAATTTCGGCCCCTGAAGATCAGCCAGAATGGTGATCGGCTGGCCGGTTTCTTCGGCGATGGCCCGAATATTTGCAATATTTTCGGCGTGGTCTTGCCGTTTGCCATGGCTGAAGTTCAGGCGAAACGCATTGGCACCGGCGGTGATCATGGCGCGCACAACATCAGGAGAACTGCTGCCTGGCCCGAGGGTCGCCAATATCCGTGTTGCCGAAGATGAAAGTGCCATGAATAATCCCCTTTACTGGCTTACGCTAATGACCTGAAAAAATGCCAAAAATTCAATAAATTGAGGTCAATAACAGGGCCGTTTTCCCGGCTTGCCATTATACACATGAAGGCGCTCAAGGTCACGGCCTATATCAAGCGCAGGCGCCCTTTCGTCCTTTCGGCCCCCCTGATGTCCCCGACCAGGACCATCCCCCCTCAAAAGAGTAGGCGAATAATCTAAAGAAAACTTGAAGAACGTCGTCAGTTTCGCGATAAATAGAGTATTAAGGATCAGGCACTTTAGTTTTTATGCTTACATTTGAAACGCATAACATTGAACCGGCACTTGCCGAACTGGGAGAAGCGGCGAGCCGCTATTTCCATGATCGGCTGATCGCGCCTGAACAACGTGCCGATGTGTCCATCACCTTGCGTCTTGTGTCCAATGACATGACCCCCGACAGCACATCCATGACCGGCCTTCAGCGCAGCGATATGCTGGCGATGAAGCGGCGCGGCAAGCCTGTTCCGCCCGACCATTTTGACTGCGTTATCCTTCGTCAGGATGATGTGCTGGACACCATGCTGAAACTCGCCCATGAGTGGATCCATATCGCCCAGGTGGCGTCAGGCCGCCTGATGCTTCATGGCCAGCCGCCAAAGCCGGGCAAGCCGGAAAAATACACCGCCCAATGGCTTGGCCATAAAATTGGCCTGATCGACCAGATCCCTTACACGATCCGCCCCTGGGAACTCGAAGCCCATGAATACCAGCACAAGCTGGTGAGCGAATTTGTCGATCGCTTTGCCAAAGATGAGGACGTGTAAATGGACATGATCAACGCCCTCATCGCGCAGTTTTACGCCATCCCCATGGTCGATAATATCGTCCAGAGCAACGCCATCCTGCGGCTCGCCGTCAAGCAGTTTGGCACGCCGTTGTTTGTGCTGGTCGCGGTGTTCATTCTGCTCATGCTGGTGCTGGTGCTGTCGCGCCTGAAGCCGAAAGCCGGGCGGCCAAAGCCGATCCGCGAGAAAAAGGCCAAGCCCGCCAAGGCACCGCGCAAGCCCAAGCCGGCAAAAGCCCCGCGCGACAAGAAAACACCGCCCGCGATCCTGAAGAAATTATCAAAGATCAAACCCAGCCCGTTGCCGCTCTACCCCGTCGCCGACAAGCGCAAGCCGCTCGAGATGGAGATGGATCACGACATGGATCACGACATGGGTCACGACATGGGGGTGTCCCCGGTGGCGGCGGTGATGGATGACGCCAGTCTGGCCGAAGGCCTCGCCCTGACATCCGCTGCCGATGAACCGGCGGTCTATGCGCCCGCACCTGCGCCGGTGATGGAATCCGGTGTTGATCCTGCCCCTGAACTTAAGCCGGCATCGCCGTCATTTGCCGAGGCCGCGCCAGCCCCGGTGCCGTCCTTCACGATTGATGAGAAAACCCCCGCCAGCTTGATGGCACCGCAAGCCCCCAAGGATGATGAATTTGATATGCCTGAAGAAACGGCGGCCCCGGAAGAAATGCCCCCGGAAGAAATGCCCCCGGAACCAATGCTCCAGGAACCAATGCCAACGCCACTGATGGAAGTGGCTGATGATGATCTGGATTTTTCAGATCTTGATTTGCCGGAAACCGGCGCAGCACCCCCAACTTTTCAGGAACCGGCGCTTCACGCCAATAATCGCGACGATTCTGACCCCGACCGTGCTGATTTTGATCCGGTGCCAAGCCTTGATTTTGACCCTATTGAAGCGCCAGAGCCAGAACCACGTCCTGAAACCGGCGATGATGATAGCGACCTTGATATCCCCGTCGCGTCATTTGGCAGTGGTGATCCTGAGGGCCTGTCGTCAACCGCCCAGGAAAAACTGGCGGAACTCAACAATCGCGGCGTGACCTGATCAATTGCCCGCTTTATAGGCGGTGATGGCCGCCGCCAGGGTGTCGTGTTCATCGCACCCAAGCCAGCAGACTTCATCCAGCTTGGCCAGCAATTGCTCGGCGTCATCGGGGCGGTCGAGCGTCAGGTAAAGCTCCCCCATATATTCCAGCGCACCCTTGTGGTTAGGGTCAAGGCTCAGGGCCTTGGTGTAATGCTGCTCGCTCTTGTCGTACTGGCCCATTTTGCGGGCGGAAAACCCCAGGAGGTTATGAATATCGGCGTTTTGATCATCGCTTTTGACGGCTTTCGTCAATCCCGCGTAGGCCCCGGCAAAATCGTCGGCCTTGAGCTTTGCTTGCGCATCGGCAAGGGCTGTTTGAGCCGCTTTCGATGACGAGGTGGTGGAGCTGTAATCACTGCTGCCCGCCGCCATGGCATGGGGGGCCGCCAGAAGGGCAAGACCAAGAGCCGTGGTCGCCGCCAGTTTGTTGAATTTGATCATCTCGTCACCTCATGATGATTATCGGTTTAGCGCCCTTTCCAGACCGGGTCGCGTTTCTCGGCAAAAGCTTTTGCCCCT
This sequence comes from Alphaproteobacteria bacterium, assembly GCA_021296375.1. Taxonomy (GTDB): domain Bacteria; phylum Pseudomonadota; class Alphaproteobacteria; order Puniceispirillales; family UBA1172; genus JAGWAQ01. Next base: position 384 of record JAGWAQ010000021.1, on the reverse strand, counting down.
TCAAGATTGTCTTCAGAACCATACAGAATATCCACCGTTGCCAATTGCCGCTGGGTGATGCGGTTCATGATGTCCTGGAACATCTTGTCTTCCGCTTCGCGCACAACTTGCTTGATGGAGGCAAAAACCAATGGCGGCCCCGACGCCAGATCAGCGGCGATCGAACGGACATGGTCCATCAACTGATCGCCCGGCATGACCGCGTTGACAAGCCCGTGGTGATGCGCTTCGGCGGCATCCATCCAACGGCCTGTGAACAGCATTTCCATCGCCACATGGTAAGGGATGCGTTTTGGCAATTTCACCGTCGCGGCATCCGCCAGGGTACCGGCTTTGATTTCCGGCAAGGCAAAACTGGAAAGGTCACTGCAATAGATCATATCA
>JAGWAQ010000188.1 GCA_021296375.1 Alphaproteobacteria bacterium | reverse complement strand
GCAAATGCAGCAGCATTTTATCAATATCCGTAAGCGCGCAGATCATGATCAGCACCATGGCGATGATCAGGGCCACAGCAACCGGTAAGCTGAACCACGCCACCAGAACCGCCGTCATCCCCCCCATGATCAGCTCAACCACCATATACATGACGGAAAACCGCGCCCCGCATTGGCGGCATTTGCCGAGGGTTTTCAACCACCCCAGCAACGGCTGGTTGTCAATCACCCCAAGGGCATTGCCGCACCCCCGGCATCGCGACGGCGCGCGGATGAAATCCTCATCACGATTAAGGCGCAGGGCCGCCGCCTGGGCGAAGGACCCAAGGCAGGTGCCGATCACAAAAGCCAGAATAATCAACGGCATCGCGACAGGCGTTGAGGCGAGGGGCAGGGCCGGCACAAGGGTTTCAAGGGAAAACATCAGGGCAACTCAATTAAGCTAAAATTCAAGGGTAAGCTAAAATGCAAGGGGGAGATGAAGGGGGCGATGAAGGGGAAGAGAAAGGGCATGGGACAGGCAAGAGCAAAGATTGGGGCAAAAATTAGGGCTAAGGTCAGGGCAGGTCAGCAAGCCGCTGCATGGCTTCCTCACTGCCGGCATCAGCCGCTTTTTTGAGCCAGGTTTTGGCGCGGAACATGGCGTTGGGGGATCGCTTTGTTTCATAATAATCAGCGATGTAGAGCATGGCGCTGACAATGCCGCCATTGGCGGCGCAGGTCAGTTCTTTCAGGGATTTGCGGACAGAACGGCCGGAATTGATCTTGGATTCCGCCGCCACAAGGCAGGCGCGCGGCTCATTTTTCTTGAGCGCATCGGCCATATGCCGCGCCGCCTCCTGCTCGTCAAAACCGGGGTTGTCTTCATCCGAATACAACAGGGCCAGCTCGAAATGAGAACCCGTGGCGCCGCGATAAAGCGCCCGCAACAGCCATTTGCGCGCCTTGACGTAATTGGTGTCCACCCCCATGCCCATGCGATAGAAACGCCCCGTCAGCTCCGCCGCCCTGGGATGGCCCGCGCGCGCGGCATTAAGGGCCCAGCCAAAGGCATCGCGCTGATAAGCCTCGGAAGTTTCGTTCATCAGTTTGAGGGCGACCACATACATGGCCTCGGGGTCACCTTCCCGGGCGAGGCCAAGGGTGGTGGAAAAATCACTGTTTTCGACAACAGGGGCATCGTTGTCTTGCGCTTTAACATAAGAAAGGTCTAAGACAGCAACTGCTAATACAAAAACTAAACTGGCTATTGCAAAGTGACGCCATGCTGGGACATTATCTAACACGCATATACCTATTTATGTTGCCGTGAGGAAAACACTGGTTATGGAAAATCCTATTTACGAATATCTTATGGACATTGTTCGTAATGAAAAAGTCTCCGATTTTCACCTTCATGGCAATAAGCCTCTTGCATATCGAGGCGATGGGGAAATCAAGTCCAAAGACAATATCATCATCACCCATGAAGACCTAGAGGATTTCTTCCGTCGTGAGCTCGGGGATGAGGAGTTTGAAGCCTTCAGCGAATATGGCGATGTCGACTTCGCGGTTCAATATGAAAGCCAGCGTTTCCGTGCCAGTGGTTACCGCCAGATGCATGGTTTTGCGCTTGTTCTGCGTGTCATTGTGACGGAAGTCCCCCATATCGATATTTTGGGCCTGCCGCCGGCGGTCCATAATGTGTTGTCGGAACGCGACGGGCTGGTGCTGGTGACAGGGGCGACGGGTTCCGGCAAGTCGACATCCCTGGCGGCGATGATCGACAAGATCAACCGTGAGCGGAACGAGAACATCATCACCGTCGAAGACCCGATCGAATTTATCCATGAATCGAAGAAATCTCTCATCACCCAGCGAGAAGTCGGGCGTGACACCCAGTCCTTTGGTCGAGCCCTGAAAGGCGCCCTGCGTCAGGATCCCGATATTATTCTGATGGGGGAATTGCGGGATTATGAAACGGTATCGATGGCGATGACGGCGGCGGAAACCGGCCACCTTGTGTTCGGCACGCTCCACACCAATGGCGCGCCGGAAACCATCAACCGTATTGTGGACGTCTTTCCGGCAACGGAACAGGCGCAGGCCCGCTCGCAGCTGTCGCAATCCCTGCGGCTGGTGATGACCCAGCAGCTGTTGCGCCGTAAGGGTGGGGGGCGAATTGGTGCCTTTGAGGTGATGGTGAATATTCCGGCGGTGTCGAACCTGATCCGTGAGTCAAAAATCGTCCAGATTGAGACCATTATGCAGACCGGCTCTCAGCACGGCATGGTGACGATGACAAAATATCTTGAAATGCTTGAGCAAAAAGATCTTATTGAATAGGTCGATTTATTGTCGACGGGCTATTCTCGACGGGCTATTCTTGATGGGGAATTCTTGACTGATAATATTGTGCAAAAGTCTCAAAAACATTAATAAGTTCTATATAAGCAATTTATTATAGTTTTTTGTTGCAAATTGCCTCGAGATGTTTCTATATTGTCGGCAATGGATGGCACAGGCCACCAATTTACTATCTTGAGGATTTTAACATGACGTTTTCTTCTAAACAAAAGGGTTTCTCCCTTATCGAACTTCTCGTTGTGGTGGCCATCATCGGTATTCTTGCTTCTGTAGGTATCGTCGGCTATCAGCGTTACATTGACAGCACCAAAGCTGATGTTGCCAAGACCAACGCACAATCAATTTCCCGTTGGGTCACTGCTTCCGGTATCGCTCGTCAGGGCGGCATCTCCCTGGAGCCAACCCAATGTAAGAAAGGCTCCGAGACCATGGAACCGCCTCCCTTCCCTCTTTCGAACACCCATATGACACCCCCCAGGCCGCGACCACTTACATCCAGGACAACACCACGGGTTCCTTCACCAACGCTTGCGCAGCCAGCTACCATGGGTACATCATGGTTGACAACACAACCGGCGCTTATGACCACAACAAAGTGGATAACAAACTCGGCGTTTACTATTGTGACGGTTCAACCGGTGCCTGGACACTGGCGGGCAAAAAAGACATTGCCTGGTAAGGTCTAACATTTCATGAACGGAGCCCTCGAGCTCCGTTTTTTTTTCTCTGGAGTTTGCTTATGTACAATATTCAACAAGATGGCGATAACGTTACCCTCGTTCTGTCAGGTGATGTCGATCTGCAAACAACAGCTGATCTGAAAAGCGAAATTTCCGAGTTGGTGGGCATTGCCACCCTCGATGTCAAGGCCGGTCAAGTCAGTTATATTGACTCAAGTGGTGTTGCCGTCCTGCTCATGACACGCCAGCACTGCATGGCAAATGGCATTGAGTTGACGCTCTCCACCATCAGCACCCCGGTGTTCCGTGTGCTTCAAATTGCCAAGCTGGACAAGCTGCTTCCGATCGGTGAGATCATCGACACTGACGGCGCAGGCAGCGAGAACTTCGGCATTGATGCGGCCGGTAATGGTGGGGCGAATGGCTGATTTTCGCCATTCACTCCTGGTGTTCTTTTAGGGTTTTTCGGTGGCCGAGGTGTCACAGGATTCAACAGTTTTTGAAGGTGGAAGCGGGCTTGCGTTGATCGCAGGACTGATGACGGAGTTTGCCGAAACCGGTGATGCTGTCGCCGCGTTGCGCTGGGCCTTGCCGCTTGTGCTGGATGAGCTGAGCGCTGAAGCCGGGTCTCTTTTCATGTATCGCGACGATGACGCCTCGCTCGAATGTGTTGTCTGCAATGGCCCTGTTGATGTGACGGGGCTGGTGGTTCCTGCCGATAAGGGGCTGGTGGGGCGTGCCTTCACCACCGGGCAATCCGAACTCGTGGCCGACGCCGGGGCGGATAAAGCCCATTTCCGCGTCGCTGATGACTCATCCGGTTTCAAAACCGTATCCACCGCCACCGCACCGGTGCATCTTGGTGATCAGCATTTTGGCGCTATCCAGGCCATCAACCGCCGGTCAAATGACGACGACTCCCTGATTGAGAATTTCACGGAAGCGGATCTTGCGTTGTTGTCGTCTTTGGGTTCTGCCCTGGCGATGGCCATTTCGAATGTTCGGCTTGCGGAAAAAGCCATTAATGATCAATTGCTTCAGCGTGATCTTGACCAGGCCACGGAAGCCCAGGCGTCGTTGATGCCGGTGATGGATTTTGATGGCTACGCGTCAGGCAAGGTTATCCCCGCGCGGCATTTGTCGGGGGATTTCTTTGACCATCTTCATGTTGATGGCAAGGTGGCGTTCTGCCAGGGGGATGTAGCCGGCAAGGGGATCACCGCGTCGCTTCTGATGGCGCGTTGCATCGCGCTTTTCCGTTCGC
>JAGWAQ010000187.1:3238-5365 GCA_021296375.1 Alphaproteobacteria bacterium | reverse complement strand
GAAGGTCAACATGTGATGATCTCGATCAATGAAGAGAACATAGCTAAAAATCTCCGAAGCGCAAGCCTCTGTTTAGGTTTTTTTTGCCTTTTTGGCGGGATGGGCTAAATTTATATTGAACCGGCTGAACACGAACGCCCCCAACAGAAGCCTCAACAGCAGCCCCAGAGGAACCCCCAGAGGAACCCCCGAAAGAATGCCTGACGTGACCAGCATATCTTCTGAAATCAGCACCAACACGGCTTGCCCAGCTGTTATTGTTGCTGACCTCAAGATGCCGTATCGCCTGGTGCCGCCAGCGGGGAGTCGCATCTCGCAGGTTGTCGCGACCTCTCCCCATAGCGGGCGTCATTACCCCCGGGGGTTTCTGGACCAAGCTGTGCTGGGGCTGGACGCCTTGCGCAAGGTCGAAGATGGCGGGGTGGACCGGCTCTTGCCCTTTCAGCCCTTGCCGACGCCACTGTTGATGGCCGAATTCCCCCGCAGTTTTGTTGATGTAAACCGCAAGGGGGATGAACTGGATGCCCGCATGTTTGACGGGCCGGTGGCCAATATTAACCCCACCGTCACCCGCTATCTGCGCTCCGGCCTGGGGATGATCCCCCGCAAGGCCGCCAATCAGCAGGATATTTACGCCGAAACCTTGCCCGCCGATGAAGCGGAATATCGCCGCCAGCGGTTTTACCAGCCTTATCACGATGCCCTGCAAGGGCTGCTGACCACCGCCGCGACCCAAGGCCCTGCCCTGTTGCTGGATTGCCATTCCATGCCCTCGGGGCTGTTCGGGGTGGATTGCGATATTGTGCTGGGGTCAAACCACGGCCAATCGGCAGAGGCCTGGATGGTTGACGAAGCGCTCGATTACTTCACCCGCGAAGGCCTTTCCGTCAAACTCAACTCGCCGTTTTCAGGCGGTTACGTGACGCGCCATTACGGCCAGCCGCAGCAGCATATCTCTGCCCTGCAGATCGAGATTTGCCGCTCGCTTTACCTTGATGAGCAGCGGGTGGAACTGAAACCTGACTGGACGGCCATCGCCGCTATCCTGACGCGCTTCATCATGCGGATGGATGAGCTGACCTCACGCCGGCAATAACGCCGTTCATACCCCCGTTCATACACCGTCAAAACCCTGCGCGAGCGCTGAACCGGAACGGGTCCACCACCGACGCCATGCCGCGATCAAGGGGGGATGGCGCGCCGGTCATCACCGTCGCCACATGCTCCCCCAACAATGGCCCCGTCACCATGCCGCGCGCGCCCAACGCCGCCAACACGTAAAGATCGTCATCGACCTGCCCCGCCACCGGTTGCCGATCCGCTGAAGCGAGGCGAAAGCTCACCCGGCCCTGCCAGCCCGACACATCCCCCGCCGCGTCCTGCCATTCTTCGGGCAGAAGCGCTTTATTGGCGTGATGGGCGGGTTCATCCATCGGCGGCACCACCCCTTGCGGCAGGTTGCGATCAAAGCTTGCCCCCAGGGCCAGCTGACCATCGCTTGCCCGCGCCATGTATCCGCCAAAGCTGACCGCCGCCTTCAGTTGCGGAAACGCGGATGACGGCAAATGACTGACGCGCCCCGCCGTCACCTGAAATGGCAACAACGGGTCAAGCCAGTCTTGGGTTAATTTCGCCAGCCCCGACCCCGCCGCCAGCACCAGTCGACGGGCCGGGATCTCCCCCTGATTGGTGGTCAGTATCCAGCCGTCGCCGCCCTTGGTGATCGCCGTCACCTCAACCCCGAAGCGCATGGTCGCGCCCGCCAGCAGGTTCCGGCACAGGGTTCGGGGGTCGATGCTTCCGCCTTCAGGAAAGATCAGCCCGTCCTGTGATGACGAAAGCCCCACCGCCTCGGCGACATCATCAGAAGAGCCGTAACGGAACACTTCCTGCGGCCAGCCGAGCGCTGTGATCTTGCTTTGACGTTTGGCCTCACGATCGCTGAAGGCGGTGATCACCGCCTGATCCGACAGCACCGCCTGGCATTCCCGCGCCAGCCAGCGGGCATAGCCATAGGCCGTCAGGGACAAGCGCCCGGGAAACGTGTCCTCCGCCGTTAATCGTGGCGATTGCACCGCCGCGATATTGCCCGACGCGCCATCATGGGGGGCGTCCCCCATCCCCAGC
>JAGWAQ010000187.1:0-3203 GCA_021296375.1 Alphaproteobacteria bacterium | reverse complement strand
CCAATAATTACAGTGTCTTGAAAGTCATTTCTTATATTTTGATTTAATTTAGGGATTGATGGCGACGGGGCGGAAACCCGGCCGATAATGCGGTGAAGTTTGAACGGTTCCCCTGACACTTTCCGAACCTCAAATCCCGCGTCTTCAAGCCCTTGCCGCACCGCGCCGGACCCCGTGAAACTGGCCAGGGTTGCCCCCGGCGCGGACAATCGATGCATTTCCTTAAACAGCTCATCCTGCCACATGGCGGGGTTGCGCCAGGGGGTGAAGCCATCAAGGAACCAGGCGTCGGCCTCAAAGCTGGCGGCGGTGAGCATCTCAAGACTGTCCCCGTAAAGGAAATCCACCACCACCTTGCCGCCGAACAAATGGCGACGGTGGCGGCCGGGCCAGCGCGGCGGCAGGATGCCCAGAAGAGACGGGATCAATGCCGAGAGTTCAGGGAACCCCTCCCCCATGGCGGCAATGGTGTCGGGGTCAAGTGGCGCCAGCTCAGTTGAAATGTAATGCAAGCGCGGCGCGTCCTCCCCCAGCGCCTGCCAATGCCGCAGCAAGCCGAGGAAGTTGAGGCCCGTGCCAAACCCTGTTTCCGCCACCACCAGCCGCTCCATCGCGGGCATCCGCTCAAGCAAGCGATTGCCATTGATGAACACCTGATCGGTTTCATCCAGCCCGCTTTTGGTGGAAAAATAGACGTCGTCAAACCGCGCGCTGATCAGGCAGGGGCGCCCGTCACGGGTTTCAAGGCGAACATCAGGTGGCAACAGCGGGGTGATCATCCCCTTGTTTACCAGACCTCCCCCCTGTAGAGAAGGGCTGCCCGAAAGAAGGGTTCACCAAAAGAAGAACTCACCGAGAGAAGAACTCACCCAGAAAAGAACTCACTGAGAAAAAACTCACGGGTCAATTCGTCCCCGCAGGGTGATCGGCAATTGCGCCAGCATGAAAAGCGCGCTCATCGGGGCGAAGACAAAGGTTTTCACCATCACCCAGCCGCCATCATCCAGCCCTCGCCATGCCGCTTCATTGGCCACGGCCAAAACCCCGAAGAACAGCCCCCAGCGCAGGCTCAAGGTCATCCAGGTGGCGTCATCGAGCTGAAATTGCGCGCCGAAAAACCGCTTCATCATGGCGGTGCCACGCAGCCAGCCCAACACCAGCACAAGGCTGAACATTCCATTGAACACCGTCGGCTGGATTTTGATGAAGATCGTCGCGTCCATGACCAGCGCAAGTGCCGTAAAAATGGCCGCCAGCGCAACGGAATAAAGGGGGAATAACGCGCCCCGGCCATCACGCCACCAGGCGAACCCCATCAGCCCGGCGCCAATCACCACCGACGCCGCCGCCGCCACCATCAAGCCATGCCATTCATAGCCGATGAAAAATGCCGCCAGCGGCAGGATTTCCATGAAAAAGGCAAACAGCCGCATGGGTTATGACCATTGCTCAAGGTTAAGTGGCCCCACCGCCGCCGCCACTTTACCGCGCAGGAACACCAGGGTCACCGACCCGATCTCAATGCCGAATTTGCTGACATAGGCACGGTTGATGGCAACATGCTCATCCTGCTGATAAATCCAGTCATCAAACGTCACGTTAATGGTGCCGTCATCGGTGATGAGATCAATCGAATAGGTCCATCTCAGGGCATTGCCCGCGACGGTGCCACTGGCCTCGCCATCAATATCTTCAGCCGTGCCGCTGTAGCGCATCAAGCCATCCGCCCCAGCCCCTTTATTGGTAATGGTCCAGACGCGCGTGGCTTTCTCGCCATCGTCATAAAGGAAATCTTCATCCAGCGTCAGGGTGTCGCCCTCCACGGTGCCGGAAATGTTGACGCGAAACTGGCGCTTCAATGACCCGAAGCGATCTTCAAAAATACCATAGGCCACGGTCTCGCCTTCAAAAAATTCTTCGAGCGATAGCGCAGGGGTATTGCCCGCAAGGCTGGCGACATTATTGGGCGCGCAGCCCGCCAAAGCCACCGCCGCCAGAACGACCGTAAAAATGCTGGAAATGACCTGCCCTAACCGTGTCATGATGCTGCCTCTCGTCACGTGATCTGATGCCCATGAAATAGGGTGATCACGAGGCAGGGAAAGGGTCAGGCGCCGCGAAAATACCCGCCATAAAGACGCACGGTCTTGTCTTTAATCATTGGTTGAACTTTTTCACTGAACACACTGTAATGACTTGAATTTAAGTGGTCATCAAACGCCGCGCGATCAGCATAAAGCTCATAGAGAAAGACCGTGTCGGGGTCATCATCATTAAAGGCGACGTCGAACTGGTAACACCCGTCCTCAAGCCGCATTGAGTTTTCCGCCTGGGCCTTCACCACGGGCAGGAAATTTTCCCCCTGCCCCGGGTGCAATTCAAAGATCACGGTCACCACATACATTGTCGTCTCCCTTAAGCTTTACAATGGCCGATCACCGCTGTGGTGATGGCCCCGGTTCCCATATCGCCGCCAAATTCCATCGGCCGCAAATCCCCCGCCGTAAATCCTGCGGTGACGGCATCCTCGATGATCATGGCGGCATCGGCATAACCGGTGATGCCTGTCTTATCGGCGAGGTAATCCAGCATCAAGGCGGCGGAAAGAATGGTCGCCAGTGGGTTGGCCTTGTCCTGGCCCATGATGTCAGGGGCAGAGCCATGGGCAGGCTGGAACAACCCGGTGGTATCGCCAATCTCCCCGCATGACGCCATCCCCATGCCCCCCACCAATCCGGCGGCAAGGTCGGACAGAATATCGCCGAACATGTTTTCCGTCACCATGACGTCAAAATTCCACGGCTGGCGGATCAGCTCAAGCGCCATGGCATCGACATACTACGGGTGGCGACCTCATCAAAAATCTTGCGGAAGAACGCCATGGCGGTAAAGACATTGGCCTTGTCCACGCAGGTCAGCTTGCCGCCATGGCCACGGGATTTGCGCTTGGCCGCCAGGCGGAAGGCGAAATCATGAAGCTTTTCTGTCGTGGCGCGGGTGATGCGCAGGGTTTCTTCCACCGCGTCATCGCCCTCGACCTTACTGCGCTGGTGGACAGCGGCGGTATAAAACAGCCCCTCCGTGCTTTCACGGATCAACACAAGGTCAATATGGCGGGCTTCGGGTGCCGCCAGTCGTTGCGTGGCATTGGGGTAGGCTTTGACCGGCCGCACCCCGGCATAAAGCCCGTATTGATCCCGCAA
>JAGWAQ010000186.1 GCA_021296375.1 Alphaproteobacteria bacterium | reverse complement strand
GGTTTGATGACATCGGCCGTGAAGTGCTGGTAGCCACCAACAAAGGGTCCGCGCGGTTCGGGCAAGCCCTGGGGGCTGGCGTGGTGTTCGTTATTCTGGCGGTGGTGATCGCCCGGTTGACGCGCGCCGCCACCAGCCCCACCGCGCGTGATCAAGGGCCGGGGTTCCGGTGGGGGCGTGATGGCGGGGTTGTCATGGCGTCGCTGGTGATCGGGCTTGGCTTTGGCGCTGTCTTTAACGAATTGTCCGTGATGACGGCGGAAAGCATTCGCGCGACGGAAAGTAACATCAACGCCGGGCTTAACCATTTTATTGGCCAGCACGGCATGACCCTTGATGCCATCAAGAACACCGCGCTTGTCTATGTGCTGCTGCCGATGCGGATTGGCCTGGCGCAAGCGGTTCTGCCGTTCACATGGGGGGTCAGTTTCCCGCCGATGATGCAGAACATTTACCTCGGGGTGGTGATCATGTCGTCTCTTTATTTCATCACAACGCGCCGCATGGTGCTGGGGTTCATGTTGCTGGGCATCGGCCTTGTGATGTTCCGCGGCTTCACCTTTCTGCCCTGGGGGCTGGTGGTGGCTGTCGTGGGGTTCCTGTCCTGGCGGTTTGCGGGCTGGCGGTTTGCGCTGGTGGCATTGGCCATGATGCTGGCCATCTCCTGGGCGGGGCATTGGCAGGACGCGCTTTATTCGGTTTATCTTTGCACGGCGGCGGTGCTGGTGTGCCTCCTGATCGGTTGTCCTCTGGGCATATGGGCGGCGAAATCCCCCACGGTTTCGGCGATGATGCGGCCGATCAACGACACGCTGCAATCAATCCCGCTTTATATCTTCCTGATCCCGGCGGTCGCCTTGTTCCAGATCAATGAATTTTCCGCCATTGTGGCGATTATCCTTTACGCGATTGTGCCGTTGATCCGTTACACCGAACACGGCTTGCGGCATGTCCCCCCGACACTGCTGGAGGCGGCGACGGCGCAAGGCTGTTCATCCTGGCAACGCCTGATCTATATCGAATTGCCCGTCGCCCGCCCCAGCATCCTGCTTGGCCTTAACCAAACAGTGCTGTTTGCCCTGGCGATGCTGATTATCGCCGTCCTGGTGGGGGCGAGGGGACTGGCGGAGCAAGTCAATATCGGCCTGCGGGATGCCAATACCGGGCTCGGGCTGACAGCAGGGTTTTCGATGGCGTTTATCGCGATTATCGCGGATCGCATCTTGCGGGGCTGGGCGGCGTCCCTCGGGACGGATCAATCGCCTGAACTGGAATGAGATCCCGCGCTTTCAGACAGGGTGACAATGACGGCGGTCAGGATGATCAGCCCGGCGCCGAGCCATTGCAAGGGCAGAATATGTTCATCCAGCAAGATCGAGGCTGATATCACCGCCGCAAACACTTCCGATAACATCAGTATCCCCACCACCGCCGGTGAGATATATTGCGTCGTGCGAAAAATAAACAACAAGGCGGGCAGGATGATGAAGATCGACACCCCCGCCGCCACAGGAAGACTGTCCACAAAAGCGGAAACCGGCGGCACCTCCAGCCCCATGATCATCACGCCTCCTGCCGCGATCATCAGCGAGGATATGTATTGAACAAGAGTGATGCCGGTGTAATGCGCCTCGGGGTAACGGCGGACAATCACCGCCCCGATGGCCCAGAAAATGCCTGACAACAGCCCCAGCAGGTCGACCGCTTCGATCTCGAGCGACGACGGGCTTAATTCCAGGATCAGCGCGCAACCTGTTAACCCCAGGGCGTTGCCGACCCAGAGCGCGAGCTTGGGCTTTTCGCCCAGGAAAATCATCCCCAGCAATGATGACCACACCGGCGTCAGGTAGAACAGCAAGGTGGTTTTGGTGACGGAACCGATGATCAGCCCCAGGGTGTAGAACATGAAGCCGAAGCCGATCACGCCGCCAGCCCAGAAATACACCCCCCAGTTGGCGCGGTCACGCAGGACAGGGCGGGCATAGGCCCACAGCAACAGGGGCAGGGGCATCAGCACGAAAAAGCCATTGGCCCAGCGTCCCGTCAGGCCCTGATGTTCCATGAACCGCAAGGGAAGCCACAACAACCCCCAGACCGACGAGCTGATCAGCACGACGATCATGGCGGTCCGTTTCGGCATCTGGCGATCAATAATGCTCAGCATGGGTGGCGGTTATGTCTTTCGGGCGAGAAGTTGAACCGTCGCCGCCTCACCCTGGTGGCGGGGGCCTTCGGATAACAGGCGGCGGGTTTCCTGCAGCAGCTCTATGTCAAAATCAGCAAATTCCCCTGCCAGTTGTTCGGCGCTCATCATCATATCGGGGTTTTTAGGCCCGCCGGAGGACAGCGGGATTTGATCCCTTGTGTAGGCTTCCATGATGAACAATCCCCCCGGCTTGAGGGCGGCTTTCATGGCGGTCATGAAGCGCTGATGGTCATCGGGCATGAAATGCATGAAACACACGGTGACGATATCAAAATGCCCCTCCGGCACGGGGTGGGTGAAGACATCGCCAACATGGGCATCGAGCGCAACACCGTGGTGTTCGGCCAGCGCCAGCGCCTTGTCGACCGCCAGATTGGCGACATCCACCGTCGTCACCTGATACCCCATGCGGGCAAGGAAAACCCCGTTGCGCCCTTCACCATCGGCGGGGGCATAAGCGGTTGGCGGGGCGTCATCATTGACGGCGGCGGCTTTTGGGGTCACGGCCTTGATGAAATCATTGGGTTCAACCCCGAACAGGTAATCCTTGATCTGATAACGCTCATTCCAAAATTCTGAAGCGGACATAATGACTCCCATGAAACCGATCCGCTTGAACGATAGCATTTTTAGGATGAATACACATCACA
>JAGWAQ010000185.1:4639-7527 GCA_021296375.1 Alphaproteobacteria bacterium | reverse complement strand
CCTCGATCACCACTTTCAGCCCGGCATCTTGCGCGGCCTTCGCCAGTTCGGACAGGGCCGGGGCAAGAAAAATATGATCAGGGGTCACGGCCTTGACGGCCTTGACGATCGCCCGCGCCATATCGGCGTCACGACAGGCCATGTTGTTGAGCGCGCCATGGGGTTTGACATGGGTCACCCTGGCCCCGACCAGCGCGGCCATGGATTCCGCCGCGCCCAGTTGATAGGCCATCAGATGTTCGCTCTCCGCCATCGACAAATGCATCTGGCGGCGGCCAAATCAATGCAGGTCATGGAACCCGGGGTGGGCGCCAATGGACACGCCCTTGTCCCGCGCAAGCCGCATCACCGCCGCCATGATATTGTGGTCACCCGCGTGGTAGCCGCAGGCAATATTGGCCGAATGCACAAGCTCCAGCAGGCCGGCGTCATCCGCCATCGTCCAGGGGCCATAGGGTTCCGCCATGTCAGAAATCTAATTATAAGCCTTCATTGTCTTCACCGCATCGGTCCAAGATGATAGTATCTAGGGTGTCTTGAGGAAGATCAATATCCAACCTGACCCAAGCGGCATTTTCACGCTGAAAGATTAAGTTAAGATGACGTCACAAAATATTGATAAAATTAAATTTTTATCCTCTGGTGATGGTGGTCTCGTGGTGGATTTTTCCCGCATTGAAAGCGGTGTTGCGATCGTCAGGGCGCGGCTTCTGGGGCAGGTGATCCGCCAGAACAGTTCAGCATTTCCTGGCGTGCGTGATGCGATTCCGGGGTTGAGCAATCTGTTGATCCAGTACAATCCACTGGAAACATCAGCGGCTGAGTTAAAGCGCGCGGTCAATGCCATGTTGCCGAGCCTTGATGGGGATGATATGGCGTCTTCGCGCCATTGGGTCGTGCCGGTTTGTTATGGCGGGGATTATGGCCCCGATCTTGATGAGGTGGCGAAAGCCAAGGGGATTTCCGCGGATGAGGTGATCACCCGCCATGCCGCCAATACCCTGACGGTGGCGATCATGGGGTTTTTGCCCGGGCTTGGGTATTTGAAAGGGGTTGACCCGTCCCTTGCCCTGCCGCGCAAATCCACCCCGCGTCAGCATGTGCCGGCGTTAAGTGTCGGCATTGCCATGGATCAGACGGTGATTTACCCCCTGGCCAGTCCCGGCGGCTGGAATTTGCTTGGCCGCACGCCGGTTAAATTGTTTGACCCCGGGCGTGATGAACCGGTGCTGTTCCGCCCTGGTGATGCGGTCAGTTTCACCCCCGTTGAGGCGGCTGAATTCAAGACGCTTGAGGCGGCGGTTGCGGCTGGTGAGAGCATCATCAGCCCGTTGCCATCGGGGGGCCGCTCATGACCCGCCAGTTTCGTGTTTTATCCTCCGGCCCCCATGCCACGGTTCAGGATTTCGGCCGTGTCGGGCATCAAGCCCTGGGCGTTCCGGAAGGCGGGGCGCTTGATCGTGACGCCATGCGGCTCGGCAATGCTCTTGTTGGTAATGCTGAAGACGCGGCCGTGGTTGAGGTTTGCCTTGGCGGCTTGACCATTGAATTGCGGGCCCCTGCGCGGGTTGCGCTGACGGGGAGCTTGTCGGGGGTTCTTTCGGTTCAGGATGCAACGGGGCTTGGCCCCAGCCTTGAGGTTCCCGCCAATCGATCGGTTGATCTTGATGCTGGCCGTATTGTGCGCCTCGGCATGTTGCCCGACAGCAACACCGCGACACTGGCGATTTCCGGTGGCATAAAGGTGCCGCTCCTTTACGGGTCGATGGCGACATCCCCCAATGCCATGATCGGCGGGGTTGCAGGCCGGGTGCTGCGTGACGGGGATATCCTTGCCCTCGGGGAGGACAACGCCAGTAACGCGCCGGAATGGGCGGCTGATGCCGCTTCGGTGTTCGCCCCGTCGGATGCCGTGCGGGTGGTGATGGGCCCCCAGGATTTCCGCTTCACCAAAGACGCCATCACCCGCTTTACCAGCAGTCCCTTCAAGGTGTCGCCGGTGCTGAACCGCATGGGGATGCGGCTGGATGGCGGCACTTTAACCCATATCGATAATGCCGATATTCTGTCCGACGGGATTGTCACGGGGTCGGTGCAGGTGCCGGGCAATGGCCAGCCGATTATCCTGCTGGCTGATCACCAGACCACTGGCGGCTACACCAAGATCGCGACGGTAATAACGGCAGATCTGCCGAAACTGGCGCGGCTTCGCCCCGGCATGGCGGTTTCGTTTGACCCGATTTCCGTCGAAGAGGCGGAAGCCTGCGCCCATGCCCATGAAGCCGAGGTCCAGCGTATGTTAGCGAGCATTAAACCCGCCGCTCCCCTGATGGATACCGCCGCGCTTTATCGACTTGGGGACACCACCTAGGATCAATGCGGTTTTCTTGGTATCTGGCGCTGTTTTTCCTTGCCAGAATCGCCCCAGAAGCTAGGATGCAAGCCTGTTTTACCAATGGCGGATCATGATGATCAAAGGCCCCACGAAACTGTTTGGCGTGATTGCCGACCCTATTGACCATGTTCGCGCGCCGATGGTGTTTAACCCGGTGTTCGCTGAACGCGGGATTGACGCTGTCATGGTGCCTTTGCACATTACCCCTGATGACCTTGAGCTGAGCATCCGCGGTCTTGCCGCGATGCCCAATATGGGCGGCATCTGCGTGACCATTCCCCATAAAATGACCATGGCGAGGCTGTGTGACGAGCTGGGGCTGGCGGCGCAATTGACCGGCGCGGTTAATGCGGTTCGATTTGAAGACGGACGCTTGATCGGGGATAATTTTGATGGCGAGGGGTTTACCGCAGGGCTGACAGGTGAGGGCCATTCGCTCAACGGTGCCAATGTCGTGATGATCGGGGCAGGGGGCGCGGCACGGGCGATCGCC
>JAGWAQ010000185.1:0-4600 GCA_021296375.1 Alphaproteobacteria bacterium | reverse complement strand
CAAAGCTCAGGCGATTGTCGAGATGCTGGCGCCTCATCACCGCGGGCTTGAGATGCGGGCGATCGCGGCTGAGGATATCGACACGGCAAAGGCTGATGAGGATATCCTGATCAACACCACCAGCCTCGGCCTGCATGATGGCGATGATCTGCCTTGCGGGCTGGACGGCCTGAAGCCCGATGCACTGGTGGCGGATATCATCATGATCCCGCCGGTGACACCCTGGATGGCGGAAGCTGAAAAAAAAGGGCTGAAAACCCACGCCGGAAAGCATATGCTGGATTACCAACGTGATTTGATCGGTAGTTTTATCGGGGCGCTGTAACTCAAGCCGCCCGTCGTGAATTGACCTGAAAGGAAGTCTGATGGCTGAAGCACTGCAATGGACGGAAGATCGTCTGAAAAAGCTCAAAACGCTGTGGGAAAAGGGCCTGTCCATTTCCCAGATCGGCGAGGAACTCGGGGTTTCCCGTAACGCTATCGCGGGTAAAGTCCACCGCCTTGGCCTGCCAAAGCGGCAATCGCCGATTTCCGGCAAATCCCAATCCAAACCTGCCGCCGCACCAAAGCCAAAGGTCGAGGTGGCTGAACCTGAAAACCTGCCGCTCAAGCTGGCCTTGCGCAACATCAACTGGTCCCGCAGCCGCTGCAGCTGGCCGATCGGGGACCCGAAAACAACCGCGTTTAAATTCTGCGGTGATGAAGTGGTGGTCGGCAAGCCCTATTGCAATGACCATTGTTTTGAAGCCTACACCACGTCCCGCGATCAAGGCGGGTCCTGATCCATGCTTGATCAAGCCGCACCTTCGGTGGTGACGCGCGCCTCTTATGAAGCGCCGCATTTTGCCGTCAACTCCGTCGCCCTGACGATCGCGCTTTATGCTGACCGCGCGGTGGTGACAGGGCGGCTGGACATCACCCGCACGGAGGACAGCTCGGCGCCCGTTCTGCTTTATGGCGGCAAGGGGATGGCGCTTGATCAGCTCAGGATTGATGGCGCGGTGCAAGACATTTCGGCTGTTGATACCTCAACGGGTGAAATAGCCATTGATATTCCTCATCAGGCGGTGGTGGAGACCGTCACCACCATTGACCCCAACAACAACACCAGCCTTGAGGGCCTCTATCTGTCGGGGGATATGTACTGCACCCAGTGCGAACCCGAAGGTTTCCGTCACATCACCTGGTATCCTGACCGCCCTGATGTCATGTCGGTGTTCACCACCCGCATCGAAGCGCCGGTATCCCTGCCGGTGCTGCTGTCGAACGGCAACCTGGTGGATAGCGGGCCGCTTGAGGGCAATCGTCATTTTGCCGAATGGCATGACCCGTTCAAAAAGCCGAGCTACCTGTTTGCCATGGTGGCGGGTGATCTTGACCATGTCGCCGACAGCTACACCACCTCAGATGGCCGTGATATCGACCTGCGCATCTATGTTGAGGATGGCAATGCCCACCGCACGGCCCATGCCATGGACAGCCTGAAACGATCCATGAAATGGGACGAGGATGTTTATGGGCTGAGCTATGATCTCGATATTTTCATGATTGTTGCCGTCAGCCATTTCAACATGGGGGCGATGGAGAACAAAGGGCTCAATATCTTCAATTCAAAATTCATTCTGGCGGATGTCGAAACCGCCACTGACGGGGATCTCGAACGGGTTGAGGGGATTGTCGCCCATGAATATTTCCACAACTGGACGGGCAATCGCATCACCTGCCGTGACTGGTTCCAGCTGACGCTCAAGGAAGGGTTGACGGTTTACCGTGACCAGGAGTTTACCGCCGACACCCATTCCCGCGGGGTCAAGCGGACGGATGACGTCGCCTTGTTGCGCGCCATCCAGTTCCCAGAGGACGCCGGGCCCACCGCCCATCCCATCCGCCCTGAAGAATATGCCGAGATCAACAATTTCTACACCCCCACCGACTATGAAAAAGGCGCTGAGGTGAACCGCAAGATCGCCACCATGCTGGGGCAAGAGGGGTTTATGTCGACCGCCATGATGGCACCGCCGCCACTTGTGATGATTTTATCGCCGCCATGGCCGATGCCAATGATGCCGATTTGTCGCAATTCCAGCGCTGGTACAGCCAGGCCGGGACACCGAAACTTTCGGTCAAACGCAGTTATTCCGCCGACACCGGGACATTGACCTTGCAGTTCAGCCAAAAACTGCCGAAAACCGCGGCGAATACTGAACGCAAGCCGCTGGTGATTCCGGTTGCCCTTGGGCTGGTCGGGGCCGGGGGCGCGGTTGTGCCAGTTGCCCGTGAAGGCGTGGACGCGGCCTCTGCCGCCACCATCATCCTGACGGAAGCCGAAGAAACCGTGGTGCTGACCGATGTGCCTGAAGGCGCGGTGCCGTCTTATCTGCGGGGGTTTTCCGCGCCGGTGGAATTGACCACCGATCTGTCGACGGATGAAAAACTTCACCTGCTGGGGGCCGATGCCGACCCGTTCGGCCGCTGGGATGCCGGGCAATCCCTGATGATCGCGGCCATCACGTCAGGTGATGTCACCGCCCATGTTGATGGATTGGCCGATGGCTTGACCAAAACGCTCCTCGACAAACGCCTCGACGGGGCGGAAAAAGCGCAGATTCTGCGCCTGCCGTCGCAAGCCATTATCGAAGCCGCCATGGATACCCCTGATCCGGAAGAGGTCTGGTTGACACGCCGCCAGCTGATGATTGCCCTGGGGCAGAAGATGGCGGATGTGATCGCCACCAAACTTGCGGATCTTCAGAAAAAAGCCAACACCTTATCGGCGCAGGATCGCGCGCTTTATGGCCGTCTGCTGGGGCTGGCGGTGCTGGCCGGGCATGATGGCGCGGATGACCATGCGCTCAAGCTGTCCTCCCACGCCAACATGACCTTGTCTGACGCCGGGATCGCCGCCCTTAACCAGATGAACGGCGACAAACGTAACGACGCCCTGGCGGCGTTTGCCGAGCGCTGGCAGGACAACGCGCTGGTGATGGAAAAATGGTTCATGCACGAAGCGTCAGCACCGCTGATCGCGACGCCAGACCATTGCGACGCCTTGATGGAACATCCGGCGTTTGATGCCAATAACCCCAATAAATTGCGGTCGGTTCTGTCGGTTTTTGCCGCCATGAACCCTCCGAATTTCCATGCTGAAGATGGCTCCGGCTACATGTATCTGGCGCGGCATATCTCCCGCATTGACGGCCGCAACCCGCAAGTGGCGGCGCGGATCGTCTTGCCATTGACAAGATTTGGCCGGTACAGCGCGGAACGTCAGGCGCTCATGAAAGGGGCCTTGACCCGCATCAAGCTGACGGAACATCTCTCCACTGATGTCAGTGAAGTGATCGGCAAAGCGTTAAGCTAGATATAAAAAGATCAGCCAAGCAGGAAGGCGGGGGTATGTTCCGTCGTCTTGAAGCTGTCCCCTGAACAATCCGGCGGCATCGGCAGTTCGCCATCGACATTGCCTTTCTTGCGGCCACGGCGCGGCTTGCTGTCGGCTGATTTGATATTGGGGCTTTCTTCAGCGCTTGCGTCAGGTGTGTCCTTTGATGAGGACTTGTCCTTAGAAGAACCCTTGGAAGAAGACTTGGAAGAAGTTTTGGACGGGGCGGCGCCCTTGTCCAGTTCAATAACATCGACAGGCTTGCCAATAAGCTTTTCCACAGCCTCAAGATACCCGCGGTCATCTTTTGTGGCGATCAGGGTAAAGGCGCGGCCCGACCGCCCGGCACGGCCGGTGCGGCCAATTCGGTGGACGTAATCTTCGGCATTCATCGGGACGTCGAAATTAAACACATGGGACAGGCCCTGAACATCAATCCCGCGCGCCGCCACATCACTGGCGACCAGCAGGGGAACCTCATTGGCCTTGAATTTGGCCAGGGCTTCGTTACGGGCGGATTGGGTCATGTCGCCATGCATTGCCAATACGCTGAACCCATGACGTTCAAGAGATGATTTGACGGTGCTGATGTCACGCTTGCGATTGCAGAAAATCACCGCGTTCGAGACATCTTCCTGACGAATAAGATCGCGCAGGGCAGCGCGTTTCTCTTTCGGGGTGGTGTGGCAGACAAACGCCTCCACCGTCGAGGCTGTTGACGCCGGACGCGCGACTTCAATAACCTTCGGGTTAATGACGAATTTCGACGCGATCTTGTGCATGCTCTCATCCAGTGTGGCGGAGTAGAACAAGGTCTGGCGGATTTTCGGCAGCATATTGGTGATGCGCTCGATATCAGGGATAAAGCCCATGTCGAGCATCCGGTCGGCTTCATCAATGACGAGGATTTTAACATCCGTCAGCATAACCTTGACGCGCTCGATATGGTCCAGCAGGCGGCCGGGGGTGGCGATCAGCACATCAACCCCTTTGTTCAGCGCCTGGTCCTGCTCGTTAAAGCTGATGCCGCCAATCAGAAGGGCTTTTGAAAGATTGTGGTTCTTGGAAAACCCGTCAAAGCTCTCCGCCACCTGGGCGGCCAGCTCACGGGTAGGGGTCAGGATAAGGGAGCGCGGCAAACGGGCCTTGGCGCGGCCAGAATCCAGAATATCAATCATCGGCAAGGTGAAGGACGCCGTCTTGCCTGTTCCTGTCTGG
>JAGWAQ010000184.1 GCA_021296375.1 Alphaproteobacteria bacterium | reverse complement strand
TTTTTTTCGGGTCATAAAACGGTTTTTCCACGACTTCAGCGGCGCGGGGGCCCGTCGAGCTTTCCACCGTCAATGCGGTGCCGATTTCCGCCGCCGCAATATCCACCATGGCGAGCGCGATGTTCTGCTCAAGCCGCGGCGAATAGACCGCGGAGGTGATCTTGCCGACCACCGCGCCATCGCGCTTAACCGGCCAGAAGGTCGTGTTCGGGCCTGTCAGCGGCGCCCCGTCCATGACAACGCCGATCTGCTTGCGGGCAACGCCTTCGGCTTTGATTTTCGTCAAGGCCGCCTTGCCGACAAAGTCATGGCTGGCGTCAAGAGCGACAAGGCGATCCATCCCCAGTTCAAACGGGTTGGTGGTGATGTCCATATCAGCGTGATAGGACAGCATGCCGCCTTCGATACGGCGAATGGATGACGTGTGCCCCGGCTTCAACCCGAAAGGTTCCCCCGCCGCCATGATGCGGTCCCAAAGTTCGGTGCCGCGGGTGCCATCCTGCAGGTAAATCTCATAGCCCAGCTCGCTCGACCAGCCGGTGCGGGAGACCACCAGTTCCATGCCGTCGAGGGTCAGGTGCCGCAACCAGTAATATTTCAGGCTTTCGATATCAACGCCAAACAGCGCTTTCATGATATCCATGGACCGCGGCCCCTGGAGCTGAAGCGGCGAGGCGTCAGGCTCGCAAATCTCGACATCAAGCCCGGCGTGCACCGCCACCCCTTGCGCCCAGAACAACACGTCACTATCGGCAAGCGAGATCCAGAACTTGTTTTCCTCAAGCCGCAGCATGATCGGGTCATTCAGGATGCCGCCATGCTGATTGGTGATCAGCACATATTTGCACTGCCCCACCGCCATTTGGCTCAAGTCACGAGGGGTCAGCATCTGGGCGAATGTGGCGGCGTCTGGCCCGGTGATCTGGACCTGACGTTCAACCGCCACATCACAGAGAATAGCGTCATTCACAAGGTTCCAGAAATTTTGTTCAGGGTCACCGAAATCCCGCGGAATATACATGTGATTGTACACAGAAAAGGCTTTCGCCCCCCATTTAACGGTGGCGTCAAAATAAGGGGATTTGCGGATCTGTGTGCCAAACCCAAAATCATCTGCTGCGGTCATATCGAGCTCCTCAAAACATGTCGATTTCCATATAAACCGTTTGCCGCAGTTTGAAAGGGGAAATTACGCGTGCGGCGGTTTGTCATAGACCAGACGGAACCCTTGATGGGACGTCGAGCTGTCGGGCGAATTGGCGGTGCGGGCGGCGATACGGTAACGGTAACAATAGCTGATGTGGCAAAGGAACGACCCGCCTTTGATCAGCTTGAAGCCGAGCTTGTCCTGATGGGCGGTTTTGATCACCTTCTTCAATGACCGCACGCGAAAATCCTGCGCTGTCCATTCCCAGGTGTTGCCCACCATGTGATAAAGCCCGTAGCCATTGGGGGCGAAACTTGCCACTGGCGCGGTTCGGGCATAGCCATCCGCCGATGTGTTGCGATGGGGGAATTCCCCTTGCCAGATGTTGCATGGCAAATGGCTGGTGTCGTCAGGGTCATCATCCCCCCAGGGGTAGCGGACATCCCCCAAACCGCCGCGGGCGGCATGCTCCCATTCCGCCTCAAGCGGCAATCGCCCCCCCGCCCATTTGGCAAAGGCGCAGGCGTCATTCCAGGTGACATGGACAACGGGGTGATCCTCGCGTCCGTCAAGGGATGACCCCGGGCCTTCAGGGCTATGCCATGACGCGCCCTTGACCATTTGCCACCAGGGGGCGGCGGCATGGGCAATTCCTTCCGCCTCTTCTGCTGGCGCGAAGACCGCCGAATCCCCGAGCTTTTCAGCCTCCGTCACATAGCCCGTGGCGCGGGTAAATGCGGCAAACCGGCGGTTGCAAACGGCGGTGGCATCCATCCAGAACGGGCTGATCGCGACATGGCGACAGGGGCCTTCCTCATCCACAGGGATAAACGGGGAGTCTGTCCCCAACAGGACTTTGCCGCCGGCAATGGCGACCACTTCTGCTTTGGCGGGCGCCATATCAAGCGCGGCGGGGTGAGTTTCGGGCAAACACCGCGCCGATATTTGCTGCCCCCCCTCACGCCGGGGCGCACAACAGGGTGACGGGTTATCGGTATCTTCTGTTGATGCGGTCATCCCGCCTCCTCGGCGTCCAGGTTATTTCATGCGGGCGGCGATATGTTCAGCCAGGTACCTGGCGTCTTCCCACACCCCCCAGATAAAGGAGGACCCCCGCATCGACAGCCACGGCAGGCCAAGGAAATAAATCCCCTCTTCGCGTGACACGCCGCGGTCATGTTGCGGTTTGCCGTTATCGTCAAAAGCATCGACCTTGAGCCAGCTGAAATCCTGCACATAGCCCGTCGCCCAGATCACCGTCGTGATGCCGCGTTGCGCAAGATTGAGCTCACGGGTGGGGGTGGTCATGCAGGGCGGTTCAGGGCGGATCACATGCGCCTCGGGTTCTTCGGGCAAATCAAGCCCGTTGGCGGTGACATAATCATCGGCCTCCGCCAGCAGCGACAAGTGATTGGCATCCCCTTCGCGGATGTTATGGGCAAGGTCAGGGGCGATGGTCAGCACGCCGTTCTGATAGCTTTCGGTCATGCCCAGCAGGTTCATCCCCCGTTCGGCGAATTTCCGGAAATCCACCGTATGGCCATCATAAGCGCCACTGACGGCGATCGTCACATGCTCGCGCCCGGCGGGCGGAGTCTTCATTTGCCATTTGCCCAGAACCCCGAGCCACCAGACGAAATCCTTGCCGCGATAGCGGCGTGGCGGGCGATCATGGGGGCCAACCGAAAGATAAACCTCTCGGCCCGCCCGCAGCAATTCATCAGCGATTTGGGAACCGGACGACCCCGCCCCGAT
>JAGWAQ010000183.1 GCA_021296375.1 Alphaproteobacteria bacterium | reverse complement strand
TGGGAAATGCCTGTTTTCAAGGAAGATGGGCCTAAGCTGAAGCGCGGTTATCAATCTGGTGTCGGGATTTTTGTGGTGCCGGAAATGCTGGCGGTGTGGTTCGCGCTGTCGCTCTATACCTCGGCGTTTATTTCGGAAATTGTTCGTGCGGGTTTCGTCGCGGTGAACAAGGGCCCGCCGGAAGAGTCTTCCGCGCTCGGGATCAAACGCAGTCACGCCTTGCGGCTGGTGATCATCCCCCAGGCGATGCGGATCATCATTCCGCCGCTGACATCCCAGTACCTGAACCTGACCAAGAACTCATCACTTGCGGTGGCGATTGCATACCCGGAACTGGTGTCGATCTTTGCCGGCACGGCCCTTAACCAGAGCGGCCGTGAAATTGAGATTATCTTCATGACCATGGCGGTTTACCTGACCTTCTCGATTGTCACGGCGCTGTTCATGAACTGGTTCAACGCAAAAGTAAAATTGGTGGAGCGCTAGAATGGCGAAAAAATCCGATTACAAAGGTTTCGTTCGTACCGAAATCGCACCATTGATGCCGCCACCACCTTCGGAAGCGGGGGTGACGGGCTGGCTGTACAAGAACATTTTTGCCAGCATGTCGGATTTCAACTCCGTCGGCGGGTCGATCAAATCTGTCCTGATGGCGGTGCTGACGATTTTGCTGGGTTATGTGTTCTTCACGCAGATTTATACCCTGCTTGATTTTGCCATCTTCTCTGCCGTCTGGACAGGGCAGGAGGGCGTCAAGCGTGAGGTCTGCCTGACGGTTGACCAGGGCGGTGATCTGCCCTCCGGTTGGCATGGCGCCTGCTGGCCGTTCATCTACGCCAAGTTCAAGTTCATCATCTATGGTCCTTATGACAATGATCAACTGTGGCGGGTGAACCTTGCGGGCTTGATCGGCCTTATCGGCATGGTCTGGGTGATGATTGAAAAAATGCCCTACCGTCGTCACGTCGGGATCTTCCTCGTGACGGTTTACCCGGTCCTCGCGTTGATCCTGCTGTCGGGCGGCAATTTCAATACCGATTACAACGATGTCGCCATCAATACGTTGATTGGTCTTGTGCTGATCACCATCGGGCGTCAAGCCGCCGCTGGCCGTCTTGGCAAAACCGCCTTTGAATTTGCCACCATGTTTGGCATTTCAGGCTGGATCGTTATTGCCTATGCGGCGGTGATTGCCGTCCTCGGGATGGATGTCGGGTTGAAGGAAATAGGCACCAATGACTGGGGCGGATTGCTGATCACCCTTGTGGTCGCCATCACCGGGATTGTCGCGTCGCTTCCGCTCGGGATTGTGCTGGCGCTGGGGCGGCGGTCACAGATGCCGGTGGCGCGTATTCTTTCCACGGTTTTCATTGAATTCTGGCGCGGTGTGCCGCTGATTACGGTGCTTTTCATGGCGTCGGTGATGCTGCCTTTGTTCCTGCCGGAAGGGGTGAATTTCGATAACCTTCTGCGGGCACTGATCGGGGTCATGCTGTTCTCCGCCGCTTATATGGCTGAAGTGGTTCGCGGCGGCTTGCAAGCGATGGATAAAGGCCAGTTTGAAGGGGCCGATGCCCTCGGGCTGAGTTATTGGCAAAAAATGCGGCTGATCATTCTGCCGCAAGCTTTGACCCACGTTATTCCCGGGATCGTCAACACTTTCATCGGTCTGTTCAAGGACACCACACTTGTGTCGATTGTCAGTATCTTTGATATGTTGGGCGCAACCCAATCGACCTATTCCGATGCCGCCTGGGCGATGCCGGGGCAGGATGAAACCGGCTATCTGTTCATCTGCATCATCTATTTTGTCTTCTGTTTCGGGATGTCCCGTTACTCAATGTTTATGGAATACAAGCTTAGCACCAGTCGTAAGAACTAGGCTGAATTAAAGGAGCAATCACATGGCTGCAACTGCCAATAAAATGAAGGTCAGCGACGAAGTCGTGGTGTCCATGTCGGGCGTCAACAAATGGTATGGCCAGTTCCACGTTCTGCGGGACATCAACCTGACCGTCAACAAGGGCGAGCGGATTGTTGTTTGCGGTCCTTCAGGATCGGGTAAATCAACCTTGATCCGTTGCCTGAACCGTCTTGAAGAACACCAGGTCGGGGACATCAATGTGCACGGGATTGAGCTGAATTCCGACCTCAAGAACATTGAGGAAATTCGCCGCGAAGTCGGGATGGTGTTCCAGCATTTTAATCTCTTCCCCCATCTGACCATTCTGGAAAACTGCACGCTTGCGCCGATCTGGGTGCGCAACATGCCGAAGAAAGACGCCGAAGAACTGGCGATGAAATACCTCACCACCGTGAAGATCCCTGAACAGGCCCATAAATACCCGGGCCAGCTTTCAGGTGGTCAGCAGCAGCGTGTGGCGATTGCCCGTTCACTTTGCATGCAACCGCAACTGATGCTGTTTGATGAGCCGACGTCAGCGCTTGACCCTGAAATGATCAAGGAAGTGCTGGATACCATGGTGGAACTGGCGGATAGCGGCATGACCATGATCTGCGTTACCCACGAAATGGGCTTTGCCCGCAAGGTGGCCAACCGCGTGATTTTCATGGATGAAGGCCAGATCATCGAAGAAAAAGAACCGGAACCGTTCTTCAATAACCCTGAAAACGAGCGCACCACGCTGTTCCTGAGCCAGATCCTGAACCACTAGAGGTTTTGGCGCGCGCCGCCTGATCTGACATCATACACTGACGGGGCAGTCTTCGCGGCTGCCCCATTCAGCCCAGGAGCCATCATAAATGGCGACATCGGTTCGGCCGATCAAACTTAACCCCAACAGCACCACACATGCCGTTACCCGTGACCCGCAGGTGGTGACGATCTTTTGGTCTGTCTTGAGGTCTTTGAACACATCTTTCAATTCTTCAGCGGTTTTCACCAGCCCTGTC
>JAGWAQ010000182.1 GCA_021296375.1 Alphaproteobacteria bacterium | reverse complement strand
CCATTTGAAAACAAAATAGCCTAAAAGTATCACCCCCAAAACCGCCGCGGTGGCTGGACGTTTTCCCCTCGCCGCATTACATTAGGTCCAGAGATCAAGGAGGCCGCTATGCTCGTCGTTGTTTCGCCCGCAAAAAAGCTCAACATGGACCCCACCCCGGCGCTGGACCCCATAAATGCACCCACCCCGGCGCTCGCGCCCACGGTGCCGGATTTCGCTGATCGCGCGGCGGAGCTGGCGGCGGTGGCGCGCGGCTTGACGGCGGATGACCTGCAGAAGCTGATGGGCATCAGTGCCAGCCTCGCCACCCTCAACGCGGACCGGTTTGCCGCCTTCGGCACCCAGCCCAGCAAGCCCGCCGCCCTCGCCTTTGCGGGGGATACCTATCAGGGGCTGGAGGCCAGCACACTCGAGCCGCATGACATCGCCTGGGCGCAGGACCACCTGCGCATTCTGTCGGGGCTGTATGGCGTGCTGCGGCCGATGGATGCGATCGAGCCGTATCGGCTGGAGATGGGGTCACGCCTTGCCACGGCCCGCGGCAAGACGCTGTATGATTACTGGGGGGCGGATCTGGCGGAGGCGCTCAACCGGCAAGCGGCGGCGACGGGGGCCACGGCGCTCGTCAATTGCGCCTCGCAGGAGTATTTTGGCGCCGTCGATCGGGAGGCGCTGGCCCTGCCTGTGCTCACCCCGGTGTTCAAGGAGATGAAGAACGGCACCGCCAAGATCATCAGCTTCCACGCCAAGAAAGCGCGGGGGGCGATGGCGCGCTTCATGATCCAGAACACCATCACCGACCCGGCCCAGCTGAAGGAATTTTCCACCGGCGGCTACGCCTATGACCCCGCCAGCTCCGATGACGCGACCCTGACGTTCATCCGCGACACGGAATAGGGGGCTGCCCTTCCGCTGCCCCGCCTATTAAGGACTCTTCCCCATGATGATCCCGCTATTGTTTATCCTCATGCTGGGGGCGTCATGGGGGGTGCATTTCCCGCTTCTGCGCTTCATGGGGGAACAAGGGTATAATTTCACCAGCATCATTGCCGTCGTGGTGGCGGGGGTGGCGCTATGCCTGACGGTGATCTCGGTGTTCCGCAAGCGATTGCCAGCGGTGACACGGCCGGCATTGATCTATTATTCGCTCTGCGGGGTGACAGGGTATTTGCTGCCGTTTTGTTTTGAGCTCTATAGCGCGCCCAAGATCGGCGCCGGTCTGCTGTCGATCATCGTCACCTTAACGCCGATCTTCACCGTCATCCTGACCATGGCGATCAAGGTTGAGCCGATCACCAAAAAGAAAATTCTGGCGGTGGCCTGTGGTTTGCTGGCGGTTCTGCCGCTGTTTGATGTCGGCCAGATCAGCATGGATGATGTCTATGGCACGGCCCTGCTGGCGGCAGTGATGGTGCCAATCTGTTACGCTGTTTATTACATTTATGTCCTGAAGCTGTGGCCGGAAGGCATGGATTCCTGGCAGGTGGCGACGGGGGAATCCCTCGCTTGTGCCATGATCATCATCCCCCTGGCGCTGGCGACGGGGCAGGTGGAGACGGCGATTTTTGCCGATCGCGGCAGCCTGATGGTGATGGCGGTGATGGTCACCCTGTCGGTGACGGAGGTTTATCTTTACTTTGAGGCGATCCGCCGCGCTGGCGTGGTGTTTGTCAGCCAGACGAATTTCATCGCCGTCGGGATGAGCGTTGTGCTGGGCATCATCATGTTCGGGGAAACCCACAGCTGGTGGATCATCATCTGCCTCGGGTTGCTGGCGGCATCGCTCACCTTATCCGCCAAAGAGACAAAATCACGGGTGTGATGGCCTGGTTTGTAGGGCTGCGGGGGTTATCCCCAGTCTTCAGGTTTTGAAATATTTTTGCCGTTGATGCGGTCTTCAAGTGGATTGGCAAATTGAGATTGGAGTAATCTGTTTCTATCTATGTGACGAATAGATGTGGCCAAAATTTCCAACGACGCGGCTGGTTTATTGTTGGGGCTTATTAGAATTACAGGCAATTTCAGTTCATTAGTAACAATTCTTATAGGTTCACATAGATCTGTATCATTTGTAATAATAGCAGCGATATCATACTTTTTTTGAAAAGCATCTCTTACTAAATGGACGCCTAAAGCCACATCACTGCCTTTCTCTTCGGTTTTAAAAACCTTTGCCATTTTAGGGCGAGGCAAAAGGGGGAGCCAAGGCTTTGGAATCAGCAAATCTCGACTTTTTGGGGAACGTTGAAATGGAAGCTTTTTTTTACGAACTTCCATTTTTCCCTTGTGAATTTCAACAAGAGGGAGGGTCGCCAGAGCTTTAAAATAAAGCTGTTGCCGTTTCGGAGCCTGACCATTAAATTTTCCTGAGACCAACGCCGTATAGTAATTGATTTTTATAATATCGTGTTTTTTGCCTAATGCTTTTTGGCATAATTTTTCAAGGTTAAGCCACTTTAACTCAGGGTGATTTTTTAATGCCCTGTGATATAGATTGAGCCCATCAATATAGACGAAAATTCGCATTTGCATTTCCATAGAGCGAGACCCCCTTTCGGGGGCCTCGAGCCATCAGCACGCTGATGGTCAGTAACTGTATGTGGAAAAAAAATCGACTAAACGAATATTTACAGAAGATATAAATTGCACTTGATTAAGTCAATTATACCTTAGGGTAGGGTGGCGATTTGGGTGAGGCCGCGTCACCCCGCATCCCCCCCCGCCATTAATTGATCCGTTAATTGGCCCGTTAACCGCCCCGGTAACCGCCCCGGTAACCGCCCCGGTAACCGCCACGTTAACCGGCTCTTTCGGCGCCCATGGTGATGGTGATCTCCGCCAGCCCGTCCACCCCTCCGGTGAGCGAATCTCCCGCATTGACCGCCCCGTCGCCTTCAGCCGTGCCGGTGAAGATCAAATCCCCCG
>JAGWAQ010000181.1 GCA_021296375.1 Alphaproteobacteria bacterium | reverse complement strand
CCGTCAAGGCCGGGTGGACCCCCAACCGCAGCTCTAGATGAAACCAGCAAAGAGCAATTGCCATATGGATTCCCTTATCGTGTTCTGGTGGTATCGTGTTCTGGCGTTACCGTTTTCTGGCGGTACCGTGTTTTGGTGATACCGTGTTCTGGTGGTGTTAAAAGCTGCCGTTATTTCGGCGCGATAACTTGAGAATAGGGGTAACGGTAAATCTGACAAGCGTGGCAGAATAAAATTTCAGCTTTCTTCGGGTAAAGCGTGGCGATGGCAGGGTCGAACACCGACAACCCGCCGGTATACGCCCCGAAGGAAGGCATGATCATCCGCACGCCATCATGGATAAAGCATTTCCCGCTGATCGCCCGCGCCCGTGTCTTGATGCGGATTTTCGGGTGGTAATGCCCCGACACCTCACCCCCCATGGCCTTGCCAATGGGCTTATCGTCGGCAATATGCCGAAAGGTGATCCCTGTCAGCTGATGTTCCGCTTTCGCATCCCCGGGCAGGAAATCCGGCAACTGCGGGTCATGATTGCCGACAAGCCAGGTGAACTGCCGCCCCTGTGCCAGATTACGCAAGGTCTCGCGATAGGGTTGCGCCAGACTCGCCGCCAGATGCGAGCGGTGAAAACTGTCCCCGAGAAAGATCACCTCCTGGGGGTCATCACGCTCAATCGCCGCGGATAGCGCCGCCAGGGTGGCGTCCGTGTCATAAAGCGGTATCGGCGCGGTGGTGGCCAGGGCGCGGCCTTTTTCAAGATGCAAATCCGACACCACCAGCACCCCCCCGCCATCAAACAAGGCGGTGCCATCGGCATTGCAGATGACCGGCTGTCCGTTAAGGCGCACCGTCACTGTTGATACCTGTTTGCTCATAACGCGAAACTCGATTGCAGAGGGGCGTTCAGGTCAACACCATCCATCGCCTCATCCATCAATTCCGCCTGCAATTCCGCCAGCCCGTCTTCAACCGCCGAGGCCGTCACCGCCTCGCGCCCGACTTCAAGCATCAGCGGCATGGCAAGCGGCGACACCCGCTCAAGCTGGCGGAAATCAAGCCGCCCCTGAAACCGCGTCAACAGCTCCGCCAGACGTTTGATGTCCGTCAACCCCCGCGCCGCCTCCTGACGTGTCGCCCGCATCAGGATATGATCGGGCTGGTGGCGCAACAGCACATCGTAAATCAAATCCGAATTCATGGTCATCTGACGGCCGGATTTCTCTTCAGCTCCGGGGTGGCGCTTTTCCAGCAATCCGGCGATCGTCGCCACCGTCCGGAACGACCGTTTCATCATGGTGCTTTCCTTCATCCATTCCTCAAGGTCATCGCCCAGCAGATCCGGCGACAACAACTCCTCCGGCGAGGTGACGGGGTTTAGCGACCAGACCGCAAGGGCGTAATCAGTGGCGACAAATCCGATCGGCTTAAGGCCCGTGCGTTCCATGCGGCGGGTGATGAGCATCCCCAGGGTCTGGTGCGCGTTGCGGCCCTCGAACCCGTAAATCACGCAAAACTGCTTTTTGCCGCGCGGGAAGGTTTCCACCAGCAACCGGTCGGGCCCCGGCAGGCTTGACTTCCATTCCTGGATCGACAGCCATTGCCGCACGGTGTCCGGAAAGCGCGGCCAGTTGGCTTTATCGACCATCAGGGCGCGGATACGTTCCGCAAGGTTGCTCGTCAGGGGCAATCGCCCGCCGGCATAGGCCGGTACTTTCGGTTCTGTTGCGGTGGTGGGGGCCGCCAGCACCGTCATCGCGCCTTGCATCCCGACATAGGCCAGCACCCTGCCGGCGAAAATAAACGTATCCCCGGGGGTCAGGCTCTGGACAAAATATTCCTCGATCTTGCCCAGTTTCGGCCCCCCTCGCAGGCGGATATTCAAGGTGTTGGTTTCAACAATCGTGCCGGCATTGAGCCGCCATTGCAGGCCAACGCTGCGATGGGCAATGCGGTAAAGCCCGTCCTTGCCCAACGCCAGCTTGTGATAGCGTTCATAAGCCTTGAGCGCGTAACCGCCGGTGGTGACAAACTCCAGCGTGTCGTTGAAATCCTGCCGCGGCAGATCACGATAGGGGTGGGCTTCCCGCACCTCATGATAAAGATCATCCGCATGGAACGGGTCCGACAGCGCCATCCCCACCAGATGCTGCGCCAGCACATCCAGCCCCCCGGGGTGATCGTCAGGGTCATCCAGCAATCCATCGCGAATATCAGCTTCCGCCGCCATGCATTCAAACACCTCGAACCGGTTGGCGGGGACAAGCACGGCTTTCGACACAAGGTCATAACGATGCCCCGACCGCCCGATCCGCTGCAACAGCCGTGCCGTGCCTTTCGGGGCGCCGACCTGAACCACCAGATCAATATCCGCCCAGTCGATCCCGAGGTCGAGTGATGATGTCGCCACCACCGCCCGCAGCCCGCCTTTCGCCATATGCGCTTCAACCTTGCGGCGTTGTTCGGCGGAAAGCGAGCCATGGTGCAATCCGATCGGCAGGTTGTCGTCATTAATCCGCCACAGGCTCTGGAACAGGATTTCCGCCTGCGCGCGGGTATTGACGAAGACCAGCGTCGTGGTGTGGCTTTTGATCATGTCAAAAATATCATCCACCGCATAGGCCGCCGAATGCCCCGCCCAGGGCAGGTCTTCGGCTTTCGTCAGGATGCTGAGTTCTGGCGACGCGGTGGTGCCGCCGCGCACCACCTCAACCTTCTCGCGGCGATGGTCAAGCCAGCCTGTCAATTTTTCGGGGTCCGCCACCGTCGCCGACAGGCCAACACTGCGGCAATCGGGGGCCAGCCTGCGCAACCGGCTCAGGGACAGGGCCAGCAGATCCCCCCGCTTGTTCCCCGCCAGGGCATGGAGTTCATCCAGAATAACCGTGTTAAGGCCGCTGAACACTTCCGCCGCGTTCGGCCAGGTCAGCATCAGCTCGAGGATATGCGGCGGCCGTTCGCGTTGCCGTTGCCGCTTGGCGGGGGGCGTGTCGCCGGTGCGGGTTTCGGCGCGAATATCAAGCTTCATGGCGGCAAGCGGGGCCGTCAGGTTCCGCTCGATGTCCACCGCCAGCGCTTTCAAGGGCGAAATATAGAGCGTGTGCAGCCCCGGCGCAGGGGTATCGGCAAGGTCGATCAGGCTGGGGAGAAACCCCGCCAGAGTCTTGCCTGTTCCCGTTGGCGCCACCAGCAGGCAGGATTGCCGGCGTTTCGCGACATCGATCATCTCCACCTGATGGTCATGCAAATCCCAGCCCTTGTCATCAAACCAAAGGCGCAAAGGTTCAGGCAGATTTACCGCGGTGGAAAAAAAAGAAGTCATCACAGGTTATCGACATTTGAGGATTACCCCCTAAATTAATGTAATCAGGTTTAGAAGCAATATCCCCGGGCCGTTTTCATGGCCGCACCACAAGATCGAAAGTTTCACCTCCATGATTGACGTTTATTACTGGCCGACGCCCAATGGCCATAAAATCACCATCGCGCTCGAAGAAATGGGGCTGGATTACACCATCAAGCCTGTCAATATTGGCGCCGGTGAACAGTTCGCGCCGGAATTCCTGGCCTTCAGCCCGAACAACCGCATGCCCGCCATTATTGACCACGACACCGGTGGTGACCCGCAAACGGTGTTTGAATCCGGCGCTATCCTGCTTTACCTGGCGGAAAAAACCGGCCAGCTGATGCCCGCTTCCGGCCCCGGCCGTGTCGCCGTGATGGAATGGCTGATGTGGCAGATGGGAGGCTTTGGCCCGATGCTGGGGCAAGCCCATCATTTCAATTTCTACGCGCCGGAAAAAATCCAGTATGGCATGGATCGCTATTCCACCGAAGCCCGGCGCCTTTACGGGGTGCTGGACCGCCGCCTTGCCGAAACCCCGTGGGTGGCGGGGGATGACTACACCATCGCTGACCTGGCCATTTTCCCCTGGTCCCGCACCTACGAACGTCAGGGCGTTGACATCAATGACTTTCCCCATGTTCAGGCCTGGCGCGAAAAAATGATGGCGCGTCCCGCCGTTGAAAAAGGCATGAAGGTCGGGGCGGAATTGCGGCAGGACCTGTCGAAACTGTCGAAAGAGGAATACCAGAAACTTTTTGGCACGAAAGATTAATCAGGAGCCGAAGTGAGCATCGTCAACTGGATCAAACCTGAAGGCGCCGGATTGACTGTCGATACCGGCACAGCAGGAAGCCGGTTCTTGATCGATGCCCTTCGCGCCAGTCCTCGCGTGGTGGTCACCCACGGCCACGCTGACCATGCCCGCGCCGGTCATGACCATGTCATCGCGACGCCGGAAACCCTCGCCATCATGGCCAGCCGTTATGGCGAGAATTTCACCAACAAACAAACCCCGCTTCGTTACGGGGAAAGCCTGACGTTAGGTGACGTCACCATCCGCCTTGAACCCGCCGGGCATGTCCTGGGGTCAGCGCAGGTGGTGATCGACCACAACGGCAAGCGCGTTGTCGTCTCCGGTGATTACAAACGCAAGGCTGACCCCACCTGCGCGCCCTTCACCCCCGTCGCTTGTGATGTCTTCGTGACAGAGGCGACCTTTGCCCTGCCGGTGTTCCGCCACCCTGACCCAAAGGCCGAGATTGACAAACTGCTGACGTCGCTGGCTTTATTCCCCCACCGTTGTCATGTCATTGGCGCGTATTCGCTCGGCAAGGCGCAACGCCTGATCGCGCTGCTGCGCGAGGCGGGCTACACAAAACCGGTCTATCTGCATGGCGCGCAACAGAAACTCTGCCAGCTTTATCAGGACCTCGGGGTTGATCTGGGGGCGCTCGAACCCGCCACCGCCGGTCAGAAAGGCCAGCCGCGCGCCGACCTGGCGGGGGAGATTGTCATTGCCCCGCCATCAGCCCTCAATGACAAATGGTCCCGCCGCTTGCCTGACCCGTTGATCATCATGGCTTCGGGGTGGATGCATATTCGCCAGCGCGCGAAGCAATCGGGGGTCGAGCTTCCACTCGTGCTGTCGGTCCATGGCGATTGGGCAGATTTGGTGAAATCATTTGATGACTTCGCGGCACAGGAAGTCTGGGTCACCCATGGG
>JAGWAQ010000180.1 GCA_021296375.1 Alphaproteobacteria bacterium | reverse complement strand
TTAAAGCCATGCCCCATAACCTTGAGGCGGAAAAAGGATTGCTCGGCGCGCTGCTGACCGACAACAGCATGGTCGAGAAAATCAACGACGGGCTGAGGGAAGAGCATTTCTATGACCCTGTCCACGGCCGCATCTTTGCCGCCATTTCGCGGCTGACATCGCGGGGGCAACTGGCCAATCCTGTCACCCTGAAAAGCTATTTTGTCGGGGATGTGGCGTTTGACCAGATCAATATCGAAAGCTACCTCAATGACCTGGCGGAAGGCGTGGTGTTTCTGTCGGATGCGCCGGATTACGCCGAGGATATTCGCCAATGCTTCCTGCGGCGATCGCTCATCCAACTGTCGGATGACGTCATCCACAAGGCCCGCACCGCTGATCTTGATGTTCCCGCCGAAACCCAGATCGAAGAGGCCGAACAACAGCTCTTCACCCTTGCTGAAAACGACCAGTCCCAAAGCGGGCTGACGCCGTTTCGCGAATCCCTCATCACCGCCATCAAAATGGCGGAACAAGCCAATAAAAGCGCTGGCGGATTGTCGGGGATCGGCACCGGTCTGCGTGACCTCAATAAACTTCTGGGCGGCTTGCAGCGATCAGACCTGATCATCCTGGCGGGGCGCCCGGGGATGGGCAAAACGGCACTCGCCACCAATATTGCCTTCCATGCCGCCACCACCACCCTGACCGACGAAACGCCGCAACATATTGCGTTTTTCTCCCTTGAAATGTCATCGGAACAGCTGGCCAACCGTATCCTTTCCGAAACATCGGGCATTTCGTCTGAACATATCCGGCGCGGCGATTTGAACCCCAATCAGTTCACCGATCTTGTTCGTGCTTCCGGCCAGATCGAAAACGCCCCGATTTATATTGATGATACCCCCGGCCTGTCGGTCTCCCAGCTCGCGTCACGGGCGCGGCGGCTCAAGCGACAGCATGACCTTGGTTTGATCGTGGTCGATTACCTTCAGCTTCTGTCCGCCCCCCTCGGGCAACGGACGGAAAACCGCGTCCAGGAAATCTCGGCAATTTCCCGAACCCTGAAATCAGTAGCCAAGGAACTCGACGTGCCGGTGCTGGCCCTGTCGCAGTTGTCGCGGGCGGTTGAACAGCGCGAAGACAAACGCCCCAATCTTTCGGATTTGCGCGAATCCGGCTCGATCGAGCAGGACGCTGATGTCGTGATGTTCGTCTATCGTGAGGAATATTACCTCGGCAAGAGCGAACCTGAACAACGCCCGGAAGAATCATCAGAGCATTACAACACCCGCTATGACCACTGGAAAGAAAAGCTCAACAGTGCTTACGGCAAGGCTGAAGTCATCATCGCCAAACAGCGTCACGGGCCGACGGGCGTCATCAAGCCGAACTTCATCGCCGAGCAGACCAAGTTTGTTGACGGCATTGCTGATGACCATCTGCCCGAAGGGTATTAACGTCGCATGCCCCGTCATTCCCCAGGCTCAGGTGATGATCGCCATCAGGTGGCCGCGCGCCTGATCGCCCATATTGATCTTGATGCCATCATTGCCAACTGGACGGTGCTGAACCGCATGTCGGGATGTGCCGGCGCTGTCGTCAAGGCCAATGGCTATGGCCATGGCATGATCGCGGTGGCAAAAGCCCTGGCCCATGCCGGATGCCAACAGTTTTTCACCGCCAGCCTTGATGAAGCGGCGGAATTGCGCGCCGCCCTGCCGCGCCACCCCATCGCTTATTTTGACGGGTTGATGGCTGATGATATCGCCGTCATCACCGCCCTTAACCTGACCCCGGCCATCAATTCCCCCCATCAATTGAGCGTGCTGGCTAAAGCCGCCGCCACCCGAGGCGCGCCTCTGCCCGCCATGCTCCAGCTCGACACCGGCATGAACAGGCTTGGGGCCGCGGGGGGTGATGCCGAAAACATGCTCAACAGCCCTGATCTGGCGGCGGGGGCATGGACCCTGGTGTTCAGCCATCTTGCCGCCGCTGATGAGCCGGATAACCCTCTTAACCCCGCGCAAAAGCGCCGGTTTGATGACCTGCACCCCGCCGCCCCCAAAGCCCCCCGCAGCCTTGCGGCAACCGGCGGGATCATGCTGGGGGCTGATTATCACTATGACATCACCCGCCCGGGCCTCGGGCTTTACGGGCTGTCCCCCCATGCCGGATACGCGGCGTCACTTACCCCTGCCCTTTCCCTTTCAGCGCAAGTGCTGCAATTGCGCTATGCCAAAAAGGGCGAGACGGTGGGCTATGGCGCGACCCATCGGTTGCGCCGCGACAGCCGCCTGGCCTGCATTGCCGGAGGATACGCCGATGGCATTGACCGCCGATTGAGCGACCGAGGCGAAGTCATCAAGGATGGCCGCCGCGCCCCCATGATCGGCCGGGTGTCGATGGATGTTCATGTCATTGACATCACGGACTGGCCTGAACATGCGCTCACTGAAGGGGACCGCGTGATGATCCTCAACCATGACATCACCGCCGAGGATATCGCCAAAAAAACCGCAACAATCCCCTATCAGGTGCTGACAACACTTGGCCTGAGGGCAAAGCCCCAGTATGCTGGCACCAGCATGAAACAACTTGATTTGTAAGGTCATGACTTTTCTTCGCATTCCCGGGCGCGCCGCGCTCAATCTTCTGCAGCAGTTTGGCCTTCTGGCCATGTTCACGGGGCAAGCCATTTACTGGAGTTTCCGTCGCCCCTGGTATGGCCGTCAGTTGTTTCGGCAGATTGTGGATATCGGCTATTTCTCCCTGCCTGTGGTGGGGTTGACAACGCTATTCTCCGGCATGGTGATCGCGCTCCAGAGTTACACCGGCACGTCGCGCTTTTCCGCTGAAGGCGAAAGTTCCGTGGCGACAGTGGTGGTGCTGATTGTCACCCGCGAGCTTGGCCCTGTGTTGGCTGGGTTGATGGTGGCGGGGCGGATCGGCGCCTCCATGGCGGCGGAAATCGGGACAATGCGCGTCACCG
>JAGWAQ010000179.1 GCA_021296375.1 Alphaproteobacteria bacterium | reverse complement strand
AAAAGCCCACCCCCAAAATCGTCAACACGACGGACATCAATTCGCCGTCTTTTGTGGTGCAATTTGCCGCGTTCAAGGATGAAAAACGCGCCAAAAACACCGCCGCGGTGCTGTCCACCAAGCACGAGAGCCGACTTGGCGGCCTCACCCTTGGCTATATGAAAAGAGGCGAATACTGGCGGGTGCTGACGGAACCCATGCCAAGAGCGGAAGCCACGTCACTGTGTTCAATGTTCCGGTCGGTTGGCCAGGACTGCATCACCAAGCTGATGGAACAGCCGTAATGTCACCGCAGGACGCGCCCATGGCCAGCCCTGATGCTGGTGCCGATACCATCACCGATACTGTCACCGATAAAGACGGCCAGATGTCGCTGGTTGTTATTCTGGACGGGTTTGAAGGGCCGATTGACTTGCTGTTGTCGCTGGCGCGTGACCAGAAAGTGGATTTGAGCAAAATCGCCATCCTTCCCCTGGCGGAGCAATACCTGCAGTTCATCAATTCCGCCCGCGATCTGGATATTGATGTGGCGGCGGATTACCTTGTCATGGCGGCGTGGCTGGCTTACCTGAAATCGCGCCTGCTGTTGCCTGACCCGGAACCCGAAGAACAGGACGAAGCCATGGATATGGCCGACGCCCTGAAATACCAGTTGATGAAACTGCAGGCGATGCAAAACGCCGGCAAGCAGTTGATGGCCTTGCCGCGACTGGGGCAGGACCGGTTCCGCAATGGCCAGCCTGAAAAATTTGCGGTCACGGAGAACGTCGCCTTCACCGCGACGCTGTTTGACCTGCTCAAGACCTATGGCCATATGGCGTCCTCGAAAGAAGCCTCGACCCTGACCATCACCGCCACCCGTCTTTACAGTGTTGAAGAGGCGGTCAAGCGGCTCGGGCAGTTGCTGTCGCGGTCACCCGGCTGGGCGACCTTGCAATCCTTCATGCCGCCGGGGCTGGCGACGCCGATGGACCACCGCTCGGCCCTGGCTTCGCATTTCACCGCCTCACTTGAGCTTGTCCGTGATGGCGAATTGAAAGTTCGCCAGGATTCCGAATTCGGGCCAATCTGGCTCAGCACCACCAAACAACGTCCGCACACGGGGTAATCATGACCGATAACGACGCCATCATCCGCACCGCGCAAGTTATGGAAGCCTTGATCTTTGCTTCCGCTGAACCTGTCGCGGAACGTGTTCTGGCCAAGCATCTGCCTGAAGGCACGACGCTTCATGATGTGCTGACGGTGATCGCCACCCGCTATGGCGAGGACAGCGGCATCGAGCTTAAACACGTGGGGCAGGGCTGGGCCTTCCGCACCAAGGCTGAGGTCGCGGCGCTCCTGAATATTGAAAAGGAAACCGAGCGGCCGTTGTCACGGGCGGCGCTGGAAGTGGTGGCCATCATCGCCTATCACCAGCCGATCACCCGCGCGGAAATCGAGGAAATCCGCGGCGTGTCGATATCCCGCGGGACGATGGATATTTTGCTTGAGCTGGGCTGGATCAAGCCGCGCGGTCGCCGCCGCACCCCTGGCCGTCCCCTGACCTGGGGAACCACCGACGGGTTCCTTGACCATTTCGGCCTTGATGACATCAACGCCTTGCCGGGGCTTGATGAACTCAAGCAAGCCGGGTTGTTGCGGGTTGGCCAGAGCATTTCGGACCGCAACGGGTTGTCGAGCCTGTTCAATGGCGGCGAGGATGACGCCGAGGAAGACGGCGAAAACACCAGTTTTGATGAAGATGAACTGCTGAATTTTGATGAACCTCTGGATGAAGGCGGGATCGATATTCATGCCGACGATGCTTGAGTTCAAAGGCGTTAGCCACCGATACGGCAACACCCCGTCTGTTCACCAGATTGACCTGGCGATTGACGACGGGCAGGTGGTCAGCCTGCTCGGCCCGTCGGGTTGCGGCAAATCGACGATTTTGCGGCTGGCGGCGGGGCTTGAGCAACCGCTGGAAGGCGAGATTTACCTGAACGGTGAGCTGATCGCCTCCCCAACCCATATGGTGGCGCCGGAAAAACGCGGCATTGGCCTAGTGTTTCAGGATTACGCCCTGTTCCCTCATATGACCGTCAAAGAGAATATTCTCTATGGCCTCAACACCCAAAAAATCTCCGCCGCGGAAAAAGACAAACGCGTGCATGAAGTGCTGGACCATATTGATCTGCTGGGGTTTGAAGACACCATGCCGCACCAGATGTCCGGTGGCCAGCAGCAGCGGGTCGCCCTGGCGCGGGCTTTGGCACCTAAACCAAACCTCATTCTTCAGGATGAGCCTTACGCCGGCCTCGACAGCCGTTTGCGGGAGCGCATCCGCGATGACATGCTTCATATCCTGAAGGAGCTGGGCACCGCCGTCCTGATGGTGACCCATGATTCCGAAGAAGCGATGTTCATGTCCGACAACATCACCGTCGTCAGGGAAGGGATGGTGGAGCAATCCGGCCGCCCCATTGACCTATACTGCCGTCCGTCAAACGCGTTTGTGGCGGAATTTTTTGGCGAGGTGAACCGCATTGACGGCAAGATCAGCAATGGCAAGCTGATGACGCCTTTCGGGGCTTTCGCTGTCCCTGGACGCGCGGATGGCCGCGACGCCTCGCTTATCATCCGCTATGAGGGGCTTGTCATTGAGGGGAGCGGCACCCCTGATGCCGATGTGCCTAATGCTGAGGTGATGGAAACCCGCTTGCTTGGCCGGTACAGCCTTGTTCACCTGTCCATGGCCCATCACAACGGCGAGGAACTGCATCTCCATGCGCGGGTGCCGGGACTCAATATGTTCAGCCCCGGGGATGCGGTGTGTCTTGGGCTGGATGAAAGCCAGGTGTTTATCTTCCAGCGGCGCCTGACGCCATCGCAAAACATTTGACGCAAACCATCTGACGCAAGCCATCTGACGCAGGCGAGCTCAATCACGCCATCTAACACAAGCCTTCTCACCGCGCCGCCATCATCACCCCTGAAAATAAATCGCTATTGGTCGTTGCGGTAGGGGCGCGGATGTGGCTATAGTCAT
>JAGWAQ010000178.1 GCA_021296375.1 Alphaproteobacteria bacterium | reverse complement strand
GGGACACGGAGCCGGGTATCCCCATGCCGACGGGGCCGTTAAAGCCGGTTTCCGTGGCGCAGGTTTCGATAATGCCGGAAATGGTGCTGATGGTTTCGGCATAGCTGTGACGGGCGGAAGGCACGCGCTTGCGCCAAACAATAACGCCGTCATCATCGATGACGGCGGCTTCGGTTTTTGTTCCACCAAGGTCTATACCTAAACGCATGTGGGGGTCCGCAAAAAGTTGATCACCAATAAAGTGATGTTACTTGATTTTTGCTTCGCGGAACAGAACGTGTTTGCGTACTTTCGGGTCGTATTTTTTCAGCTCAAGCTTTTCAGGCTTGGTGCGGGGGTTTTTCTTGGTGACGTAGTAAAAACCCGTGTCCGCGGTGCTGACCAGTTTGATCTGAAGTGTTGCCGGCTTAGCCATGGCGTGCTCCTCTGCATCCTGCTCAAGCGCAGGGGTAAAGCTCAGTTATTTCTATGAGGGCGGAAAATCGCTTATATGGGCGGTGATGTCAAGCGCTATATGCCCATACCTCAAGGAAATGACCCCAAGGAAATGCGCAACCGCCGTTGGCGGCTTCGGTTATTTTTTCCGGCTTTTGCGCGTGCTGGCAGATTTCTTGCCAGAATTGCCGGTTGATTTGGCTTTTTTAGGGCGGTTTTTATCGCGGCTGCGGTCACGCCCGCCATTAGGGCCAGGTTTTTTGCCGCCCCCTTTACGGTCACCCCTTTTGCGGCCACCCCCTTTTCTTCCGGGGCTTAAGGTGCCGCCATCGGCCCAACCCAGCACCACCGAAGCCTTGAGGGCGGAAACCTCAAGAATCATGACGTCGATAATGTCGCCGGTGCGAATCTTCACCCCTGACTTGCGGCCGGAAATCACCGCCGCGGTGGTGTCGACCTCATAGTAATCATCGGGCAGACGGCCAAGCGGCAGCAGCCCTTCGGCGCCGGTATCCCCGATCTGGACAAAAGCCCCGAAGCCGGTGATGGTGGTGACCCGCCCTTCGACGATCTTGCCGGTGTCCTGTTCAACCAGTTTGGTGGCGTAGCGGTCAACGGTTCGGCGTTCGGCCTGGGCGGCGCGTCGTTCGGTGTCGGAAATGGCTTGCGCGATTTCAGCGGCGTTATCAGGGGCAGGAAGAGCGATCGTCTCCGCCTTGATGTGATTGATCAGGCTGCGGTGCACCATCAAATCCGCGTAGCGGCGGATGGGTGAGGTGAAATGCGCATAACGCCGCAAGGCGAGGCCAAAATGCCCGGGGTTGGTGATGCGGTAATCGGCCTGCGACTGGCACCGCAAGACGGTTTCATTCAGCAAGGCCCGCGCCGCTTCATCGCCCAGGGATTTGGCTTGATGCAACAGGCTGTTGAAATGACGTGACTGGATGACCTGCCCTTTCGGGAAGGGGATGCCCATGGTGGTGACGACATCACGCAAGCCGTCGACTTTTGACGGGTCGGGCGGTTCATGGGCGCGGAAGACGCAAAGAGCATTGGCCCCTTCAAGGGTTTCCGCCGCCGCCACATTGGCAAGGATCATGAACTCCTCGATCAGCTTCTGGCTGATGCTCTGGTGCTTTTTGGTGATGGCGACGGCGACGCCGTTGTCATCAAACTGCACCCGTTTTTCCGGCAGGTCGAGGTCAAGCGCGCCACGTTCCGCCCGAACGTTTGCGCGCAATTCATACGCCGCCAGAAGGTGATCAAGATGATGAGTGTCCAGCCCTGCCGCGGGTTCGGTGTCGATCCCCCTGCGGTAGTCTTCCACCGCGTCATAGGTCAGGCGGGCATGGGAGCGCATCAGCCCGCGGAAGAATTTATGGCCGGTTTTATTGCCGCTGGCGTCGATGATCATTTCCACCGCCAGGCAGGCGCGGTCTTCCCCCGGCACAAGCGAGCATAACCCGTTCGACAATTCTTCGGGCAACATGGGGATGACGAAATCCGGCAGATAGACCGAATTGCCGCGTTGTTGCGCTTCGCGGTCAAGCGGCCCGTCAGGGGCGACGTAATGGGCGACATCGGCAATCGCCACAATCATGCGGTAGCCGCCATCATCACGCGGTTCGGCAAACACCGCGTCGTCGAAATCCTTGGCGTCGGCGCCATCGATCGTCACAAGAGGGGTCGAGCGCAAGTCATGGCGATCCCCTAATGTCGGTTTCCCGGCGGCACGGGCAACTTTTAACGCATCATCAGGGAAGACATGGCGCAATTCAAATTCGGCGATCGCCAGCGCGGCGAAGGCGCCATGGTCATCAGCCGGGCCAAGATTGCGGATGGCTTTGGCAGTCTTGCGGCCATAGCCGGACCCTTTCACCACTTCCGCCTCGATCATATCACCGGCGCGGAACGGCATGTTGTCATCAGGCGGCAGCAGGGTCATCCCTGATCGCGCGCCGCGCTCCACCGGTTCAAGCCCATAGCCGTCACGGGATTTGAACACCTGGCCAAACACCTGCTGGCGGTGGCGATCCATCTTGCGGATGACCTGCGCTTCGTATTGCGATGGCCCGATCAAGGTCAGGCGGACGAGGGCGCGATCCCCCACCGCCACGGTTTTGCCGGAACGGCGGCGGTCCGGCACGACAAGAATCTCATGGGCCGTGCCTTCGCTGGCATCAACAGGATGGGCAATGGCGTCACCATCGTCGGTGATGGCGGTGATCTCCACCATGGCGACAGGCGGCAGATGGTCGGGCCCCGTCACCCGCCGTCCCTCGACGGATTTGATCTTGCCGTCCTCAGCCAGTTGCTTGAGGCGACTGCGCAGGGGCGCCCGCAATTCCATCGGAAGACGAAACGCCTTGGCGATCTCCTTGACTTTCGGCGGTGTCGGCTGGCTTTCGATATAGCTGATCAGCGCATCATCTTCAGGCAGACCGTCGGGGGGAGAAGCTGTCATCAGCTGGCGGATTTATTGCCCGTGGATTTCTTGGGGGCTGATTTTTTGGCTGCCGTCTTCTTCTTGGCGGTATTCGTTTTGGTGGCGGCTTTTTTCGCCGTCGTTTTGGTTTTAGTTTTTGACGCGGCTTTTTTGG
>JAGWAQ010000177.1 GCA_021296375.1 Alphaproteobacteria bacterium | reverse complement strand
TAAGGTTTTCACAGGAACGATCGTTGCCCTGGGATTAATGAGCGCCAGCGCCCAGGCCGGGGTCAATGGCATCTACCAGACCCAGTCGAATGAAGATGGCGCTTACCTGCATGTTGAAATCGCCACCTGCGAAGACAACAACGAATTCACCTGCGGGACGATCCGCGCCGCTTATAACGGCGAAGGCGAAGCCAACGAAGATTATGAACATCTCGGCAAGCTGATGATCTGGAAAATGCAGGATATCGGCAGCGGGATCTTTAAAAGCGGCCAGATCTGGGCGCCGGATACCGATAAAACCTACAATTCCGAAATGAAACTGGATGGCGACACCTTGACGGTGAAAGGCTGCATCCTGTTTATCTGCCGTGGCCAGGACTGGACCCGGGTGAAGTAAATAACATCGGGATGAGTTACGGCTCGTTCGCCCCCAGCTCTAGCTTGCGCCGGATGACAAAGGCGTTGAGCTGTTCCGCTATGGCCGGATCAAGCGCAGGTTCCCGGTACGTCCTGAGCATCTCCTGCCAGATCACCGCCGCCCGTTCGGTTGCGGTTTTGCCGCCTTGTTCAAGCCAGGATTCATTGTTCGACCAATCACTTAGAATTGGCGCATAAAATGCTGATTTATAACGAGACATAGTGTGGTCGCACCCGAAGAAATGCCCCCCTGTCCCGACCTCATCCATGGCCTCGAACCCGAAATCTCCATCATCAAAATTCTGCGCTGAGGTGAGGCTGATCATCATCTGGAGCATTTCCGCATCCATGATGACTTTCTCGAATGACGCCACTAACCCGCCTTCAAGCCAGCCGGCGCCATGATAGATCATGTTGCCCTGCCCCATGACCGCCCCCCACAGTGCCATCTGGGTTTCATAGGCGGCCTGGCCATCAACGCAATTTGACGCGTTGCAGGCGGATGTCCGGTACGGCACGCCATAATGGCGCGCCAGTTGCCCCCCGGCCATATTGGCGCGGCTGTTTTCCGGTGTGCCAAAGGCCGGGGCCCCG
The DNA here is from genome assembly GCA_021296375.1 of Alphaproteobacteria bacterium. Taxonomy (GTDB): domain Bacteria; phylum Pseudomonadota; class Alphaproteobacteria; order Puniceispirillales; family UBA1172; genus JAGWAQ01. The sequence continues at coordinate 2,057 of JAGWAQ010000177.1, read as the reverse complement.
GACTTCATGTCAACATTGGAGGTAAACCCGCCGTAAACAACCGGCGCCCCGGGGTGCATCGACTGCACCACGGCAATGGTGAAAAGCGCTTCGGCGTTTTGTTGCGAAAGGGCGGCGGCGAAAGTCACCGGCGTCATGGCCCCCATCAAGGTAAAGGGGGTGATGATGACCGCCTGCCCCAATGACGCCAGCTCAAGGGCGGCGCTCGACATTTCCTTATCCAGCACCCGCGGGGAGTTGACGTTGATATTGGTCATGGCGGTGGGGCTTGATTTCAGCTCATCCAGGGTTAACCCGCGGGCAATGGCCAGCATCTGGGCGGCGTCGCGCACCCGCCCCGCCCCGATCGACATGGTCGAGGTGATCTTGTCGCTCAGGGTCAGGGTGGCGAGAAGAGAATCAAGATGCCTTGTGTTGACCGCCAGGTCATTGGTGGCGCAAGCCTGATTGCCCATAAAATGAATGCAGTTGAGGGATTGACCAAGCCTGATGAGGTTCTTGAAATCCGCAAAATTGCCGGATCTGCGGCCATTGATCGTGTCATGCACCGATGGCGGACCCGACACAAGACCGAAATTCATCACATTGCCGCCCACCGCGATGGCGTGGTCAGGGTAGCGCGGCGTCAAGGTAAAGCTTGACGGGGCTTTCGCCACCATGTCTTCGACAAAACCCGGGTCCATGCAGACAATCTCATCACGGATGGTGCAGCCTTTTGCCTTTAATGCCCGGCGCAGGTCAGGGCACAGCACCTTGACCCCAAGCTCGGCGATGATTTTAAGCGATTGCCGGTGGATAGCTTGAAGCTGGTCTTCGGATAGAGGCGCCACGGGGGCAAAGCTCGAGCGCACCTGCTGATACGGCAATTGAGGGAGTGACGGGCTGGTGTCTTGAGCGGCTGTGTTGCGGCGGGAACGACGACGGGGGGAAACGGGAGAGTTCATGAGATTACCTTTCCCTTCCATGCTGAATGGTCAGGAGAAGCAAATTGTGCTGTTTTCGCCAATTATTTGAACTTTTTGACCAAAGGCTTGTAATTAAATCAAAATAGAAATAAGGATGAGGCTGTTGGTGCGTGTTTTTTTGACCATCACTCGTTATCGTCTTATCGCATTGCCTCGGGCTGTCATAAAGGTGATGGCTGTCTAAACATTTATCCTGAACAGGACTTTCCATGCCCCGCCTGCTTTCCCACGCCTTATTGATGATCACCGCCTTGATTTGGGGGGTGACTTTCGTGTTCCAGACGACGGGAATGGATCAGGGGTTGGGGCCTTTCGGGTTCACCGCTTTTCGTTTTCTGGCGGGCAGTATTGCCCTGCTCCCTCTGGCCATCTGGGAAGCCCGCGCAACGCCGCTAAAACCTCTCCTTGTGTCGTCAGGCCCCGGTGATTACCGCAAGATCATGATCGGCACCCTTGCCCTCGGGGTGTTGATGTTCTGTGGCTCAGCGCTTCAGCAGGTCAGCCTTGGCATCACCTCTGTTGCCAATACGGCATTCCTGACGACGCTGTACGTGCCGATGGTGCCGCTTTTTGGGCTTGTTCTGTTTGCCCGCAATATTCGCGGCTTGCGTTGGCTGGCGGTGGGGATCTGTATGGTCGGCTCGTGGTTGATGTCTGGCGCTTCCCCCATGGAGGCGGTGATTGGCGATATCATGGTGGTCATCGGGGCGGTTTTCTGGGCGGCCCATATCATGATCGTGGGGGCCATGGTCCAGCGCTCCAAAACGCCGTTTCAACTGGCGTTTTTGCAAACCTTCATCACCATGGTGCTGTCGTTTGTGGTGCTGCCGTTTCTGGAAACATTTACCATGGCTCAGGTCATGGCGGTGTTGCCGGAAATCCTGTTCGCGGGGGTGATGTCGACGGCCGTCGGCTTTACCCTGCAATTGGTCGCGCAACAGCATTGCAGTGATGCCGCCGCTGCTATTATCCTGTCGCTTGAAGGGGCGATTGCCGCCATCGCGGGCTGGGTATTGCTGGACCAAACCATGATGACCTCCGCCATTATCGGCGCGGCCCTGATCTTCATGGCCATCCTGCTGGTGGAATTGA
>JAGWAQ010000020.1:10075-25716 GCA_021296375.1 Alphaproteobacteria bacterium | reverse complement strand
GGCAATTTGCTGCTGGGGGAATCCCCCCTCGGGGGGCTGCGGGTGCGCTTGCAACTGCCGATCTAGGCGCGCGGGTTATCGGAAATACCGCGTTGGTGCATTCGCCAATTAGTGCATTCGCCAATCAGTGCATTCGACTGCCGTTAGGGACGTTATGGTCCAGCCCCAACAGCACGACATGGCCGTCTTCATTGGCGGCACCAAGGGTCAGCACTTCCGACAGGAAGGGGCCAATTTGACGGGGCGGGAAATTCACCACCGCCATCACCTGCCGGCCGATCAAGTCATCCTTGCAATAAAGACCGGTGATCTGGGCGGATGATTTTTTCACCCCTATCTGTTCCCCGAAATCGATCGTCAGTTTCCAGGCAGGTTTGCGCGCTTCGGGGAAATCATCAACAGCGGTGATGGTACCGGCGCGAATATCAACCTTCATGAAATCATCAAATTCAATCGTCATTGGTCTTCTCTTCCATCGTCTTTGGTGGTGGCATGATCAGAAGCGTCATGGTCGCGGGAAATGATATTGAGGGTTTCCGCCAGGCTTTCGGCTTGGCCAAGGCGTTTGTCCAGGGCACGGATAGTGACCGAAAGATCAGCACTGTCATCAGCCAGCCAATCGCGCTGGACGGACAGCGCCACCGCCGCCAGGCCTTTGACACGCATCAGCCCTTTCAGCCCGCTGGTATCAAGCCCCGATATTTCCAGAAGCGCTTGCGACGCTCCGCTCAACCGCCCCACCATCATAAGCGCCAGCGGCGGGTTCATGGCCGCCGCCTTATTGAGGTTTCGGATGGCGTGTTTGAACGGCACATAAGCCTCAAACCGCACGATCAACCCTTCAAGAATACGTTCGCGGGTTGTGGCCTCGGCATCTTCAGCGAAATCATCCTGCAGCCCTGCGGAAACAGCATCGTCAATATCCTTGAGCCCTTGGTCAACAGCGGCCGAAAGGTCAGGGAAAATTCGCCGGATCACCGCCACGTCATGGCTGGTGTCTTCGGCCAGATGGTCAGGGGTAATTTCAGAAAACCCGTGGGAATTCAGGCGCGACAGCATCGCGGCCCCGACATCGTGGCGAATCTGGTCAATAATGGTCTGGGCGGAAGCGGCCATGGTGATATCCCTTTAATCTCTCCCCTAGAAATAGGGTGATTTGGGTTATTTGCCAAGTTCCCGTGAACGATCGCGTGCCGCCAGCACCGCCCGCCGCATCAGCGCCGGCAATCCATCATCGGCCATCAGCACGTCGAGCGCCGCCTGGGTTGTTCCCGCCGGGCTGGTGACATTAACCCGCAACTGGCTGGGGGTTTCATCGCTCTCATTCATCAAGCCGACGGCCCCCGTCAGGGTTGCCGCCGCCAGTTTGGCCGCCAGTTCAGGGGTTAATCCGGCGGCAATCGCGGCCTCTTCCAGCGCTTCCCGCATCAGGAACACATAAGCCGGGCCCGAACCGGAAACCCCCGTCACGCTGTCCATGTCATCTTCATGGTCAAGCATGACGACATCGCCGATCACTTCCATCATCCGCACCGCCAGTTGAGCGACATCAGCGGGCACCTGATCATCCATGATCATCGCCGTCACGCCGAGGCCGATCGCCGCCGGGGTGTTCGGCATGGTGCGGATGATCGCCGCCGACTGCCCCAGCTGCTGCTTGAGTTTCGCCATGGTGACGCCAGCGGCAATCGACAGCCAAACGGTGTCCGCGGAGGCGATCTTGGCCAGCCCGGGCAAGGCGTCGGGCATCATCTGCGGTTTCATCGCCAGCACAATAATATCGGGGGCTTCAATGCTGTCATCAAGCGCGGTCAGGATAGTGACACGGCTATCGGAAGCGCCAGGGTGGGAAGCGGCAGGGTGGGAAGCAGCGGGGTGATCAGGGCTAATCATCGGGTCCACAATCGTAAAGCTGAGGGGGTCGTTCAGTTTCGACAGCCAGCCCGCCAGCATGGCGCTTCCCATCTTTCCACATCCCGCGAGAAGAACCTTCGTCATGGCACTTTCCGTTCCATCAATACAATAACATCAACTTACGCTGAACCGGCGGTTTCCATCAATGCCGTGGCGGATGCGGTTTCAGCAGAGACCACACCGGTGGCGATCTGGAATAACGCCGGGTAAGCGCGTTCGCATTCCCCGAGGGTAATGTCGACAAGGTCTTCCATTTGTTCCGGCGTTGCCCCGCCCGTGCCACGAAGCGGCAGGTTATGGCGAAACACCACGGAGCCGTCATCGTTCAGAAGATCAAAATGGCCCATCCAGATGTTCTGGTTGATGGTCGAGAGAACCTCACGCGCGGCATCAAGCTGCTGGTCGATAATGTAGATATCCAGCATGGCGTTGATGTGCAGGGCAGAATACTGGTCCTGCCAGGTCATGGTCAGGTGATAATCCGCCCATTTGCCCGGAACCTCGACGGAAATTTCATTGGGGCTGGCGTGGTGCAGCCGCCAGTCGTTGACGTCAACAAAACGCTCGAGCAACTCAATCGGGTTGGCGAGGGGTTTGGCTTGGTCTGGCATACGGACGTTCATCGGGGTCTCCTTGAACGCAGTATTCACCACAGGAGCCCGATTTGTAAAACACTATATTTAGTATTCGTCGCCATCGCGAAACACAATTGCTTGTGGATAACCTGGAAGATGAGGGATTCCCGCGATTCCCGCGCCCGCGCCCTCGACCGGCCATGATCGCTGATTATCTTTTTGGGGGAAAACCGCCGCCCTGCCCTGCCTGTAAATCACGGCATGAGCTGCCCTGGCGTCACGATTCGACCGCGCTTTATGTTTGTGATGTTTCTGTGGTGGTGCTTCTGTGGTGATGCGTCTGTCGTGATGCTTCAGGCTGGACCCGTTTTGGCAGGATGGTATGATAGCCTCTCTTCTTGACCTCGCCTTGACCACAGGGACCTCTCCATGACGGCCACCACCTCTATTCCCGCGCCCCTGATCGATAGTTCTGGCCCAGATGGGCCTGTCATGAACGGGGGGGGTATTGACGTAACAATAGCGCCGGTGGCGGCGGCCCTGCCTTTTCCCGAGATTCCTTCAGCGCTGTTCTCCGTCGGGCCATTCGAGTTGCGCTGGTACGCGCTGGCCTATCTCGGGGGCATCTTGCTCGGCTGGTGGATATTGCGTCGCATCACCGCCAAAGCCGGGGACCCGATCGGCCATCCGCCGCTTGATGACCTGATCAATTTCGGGATTATCGGCATCATCATTGGCGGGCGGCTGGTCTATGTGCTGGGGTATAACCTGGATTACTACCTTGCCCACCCCCTCGACGCGCTGAAAGTCTGGCAAGGCGGCATGGCTTTTCATGGCGGCTTCCTGGGGATGGTGGCGGCGATCATCTTTACCGCCCGTCGCCACAAGGTGGATATGGTCAAGCTTGGTGACCTGATCGCCATGGTCGCCCCTATCGGGGAGTTTTTCGGGCGGCTGTCGAATTTCATCAATGATGAATTGCACGGCCGCGTCACCGATGTCCCCTGGGCGGTCGTCTTTCCCAAAGGCGGCTATCTGCCCCGTCACCCCAGCCAGATTTACGAAGCCCTGCTGGAGGGCGCGCTGTTGGTTGTTGTTTTGCATATCGCCTATCGCATGGGGGCGCGTCAACGCCCGGGGCTATTGATCGGGCTGTTTCTGGCCGGTTATGGCATGGCCCGAATTGTGGTGGAAAATTTCCGCGAACCTGACGCCCAATTGGGTTTTCTGTTTGCTGAGGTGACCATGGGGCAGCTTCTGTCCTTGCCGATGGTGGTGATCGGTCTTTGGCTTATTCGCCGTGGCCTGAGCATGAAGGCCACACCATGAAAGACCCCGCCATGACTGCGCCACTTCTTCCTGTCCTTGATGCGGCCCTTGCGGCCGATGGCACCATGACCATTGCCGAGTACATGCGGATGGCCTTGACCCATCCCGAGCATGGTTATTACGTCACCCAAACGCCATTTGGCGTGGACGGGGATTTCATTACCGCGCCGGAGATCAGCCAGATGTTCGGGGAACTCCTGGGGCTTTGGTGTTTTGAGCAATTGCGCTTGCAGGACAATCTCAACAACGCCGCGCTGATGGAGCTTGGCCCCGGCCGAGGCACCCTGATGACGGATATACTCCGCACCGTCACCCCCATCGCCCCTGACGCCCCATGGCCTGTCCATCTGGTTGAGGTCAGCCCTGAATTGCAACGTCAACAGCTCGAAGCGCTGGATGGCCATGCCGTGACCCATCACCGTGACCTCACCACCATGCCGCCGCAACCGGTGGTGTTTATCGCCAATGAATTTTTTGACGCCTTGCCGATCCGCCAATATGAAAACACAAAACATGGCTGGCGGGAACGGCGGGTGGCTATGGCGGAAAATGGCCTGACCATCACGACGGATGCTGGCATCAGCGCGGGGATGGCAGACGAGGCCCCGTCATTTCCTCCAGCGGAGATTGGCCAAATTGCGGAAATGGCCCCTGATCTGCCCGCGATCATCACCACCATGGCTGATCACATCACCACCTATGGCGGCGCCGCGCTGATCATTGATTACGGCAAGGACAACCCCATCGGGGATAGCCTGCAGGCGGTGCGTGATCATCAACCGGTTCATATTCTGGACACGCCGGGGCACGCCGATTTATCCGCCTGGGTGGATTTCAGCGCCATTCGCGCCGCCGCTGAAAATACTGGCGCTGAAAATGCTGGTGCTGAAATTGCTGGCGCTGAGGTCCTCGGGCCTGTCGGGCAAGGGGAGTTCTTGAAAGCGCTGGGGCTATACCACCGCGCGGAGCAATTGAGCGCCGGGGCAGAACCTGATATTCGCCGCGCCCTTGCCGCCGCCGTTGACCGGTTGTCCTCACCTGCGCAAATGGGTGAGGTGTTCAAGGTCATGGCCATCCTGCCGAAAGGCTTTGCTGAAAGCGTTCAAGGCGTGGCGGGCTTTCCGTGGCCAAGCGCTGAAAAATAGGGCATCATACGGCGATGAGCATTCCTCCCCCTTACCTGACCCATCCCTCGCTTGCAGATGCGGGCATTGCCCACGGGTTTTTCACCCGTCATGGCGGCGTCAGTGGCGGTGTTTACGATAGCCTCAATGGCGGGTTGGGTTCGCGTGATGATCGCCAGAACGTCACGGCAAACCGCAAACGCGCCGCGGCGGCATTGGGCGGTGATCAAGACACCATCTGCGGTCTTTACCAGATCCATTCCGGCATCTGTCATGTCGCCAATCCCGACGCCCCCGCCTTCCCCGAAGGCGACGCCATCATCACCAATCGCGAGGGCATCACCTGCGTGATCTTGACCGCCGATTGTGTGCCGGTGCTGTTTGCTGATCCCGCGGCGGGGGTTGTCGGGGCGGCCCATGCCGGTTGGCGGGGGGCTGTCGGCGGCATCATTCCCGCCACCATCGACGGGTTGATCCGCCTTGGCGCCTCACGTCATCACCTGACGGCGGTGGTTGGCCCGGCGATCCAGCAGCATTCCTATCAAGTGGCGGATGATCTGCGTGACCAGGTGCTGACCACCTCACCCCAGGCGGAAGGGCATTTTGCCCGCGATCCGCAAGCATCATCGCGCTGGCTGTTTGACCTGCCGGGGTATGTGCTGGGGCAATTGCGTGATCACGGCATCACCGCCGCCAGCACAGATGACGACACGTACAGCGATTCCCGGTTTTTCAGCCATCGCCGCGCCACCCATGAAAAGGCCGTGGACAGTGGCCGGCTGATGTCGATGATTCGCCTCTCTTCTGAAAAATGAACGTCACAAGGGCTTGAGCTTATGCCGCATCTCTATATTTTTCTCGGCTTATTTTTCCTAGGCTTATTGGCGTCCTGCGTAATCATGTAGCGTTACACCAACCTTTATCTTGCCGAGATGGGCTGAAATTGGTATCAAAATCACTTCCGAAAATGTTGTGGGACTCACCATGAAGATTCTGGCCTGTAATTCTAATCGTCCCCTCGCGGAAGCCATTGCAGCTTATCTTGATTGCCCTCTGACTAAAGCCGATATTCGCCGCTTTGCGGATATGGAAGTGTTTGCCGAAATTCAGGAAAACGTCCGCGGTGAGGATGTGTTTGTGGTGCAATCCACCTCCTACCCGGCCAATGATAACCTGATGGAATTGCTGGTGACGCTGGACGCCTTGCGCCGTGGTTCCGCCCGCCGGGTGACCGCGGTGGTGCCTTATTACGGTTACGCCCGCCAGGATCGCAAATCCGGTCCCCGCACCCCGATTTCAGCCAAGCTTGTCGCCAACCTCATCACCTCCGCCGGGGCTGACCGCGTCCTGACCATGGATCACCACGCTGACCAGATCCAGGGCTTTTTTGATATCCCCACGGACAACCTGTTTGCCGCCCCTGTGCTGACCGCTGATATTCGCGAAAAATACGGCGATGAACGCCTGGTGATCGTCTCCCCTGATGTCGGCGGGGTGGTGCGTGCCCGTGCCATCGCCAAACGCCTTGATGCTGACCTGGCGATTATCGACAAGCGTCGCGAACGCGCCGGTGTTTCCGAAGTCATGAATATTATTGGTGATGTTGATGGCCGCCGTTGCATCATGGTGGATGATATCGTGGATAGCGGCGGCACGCTCTGCAACGCCGCCCAGGCATTGATCGATAAAGGCGCGGTGTCGGTTGATGCCTATGTCACCCATGGTGTGCTTTCTGGCGGTGCCGTGTCGCGCGTGGCGTCATCGCCCTTGTCATCTCTTGTGACCACCGACAGCATTCTGGCGACGGAAGCCATGCGGGTTGCCAAGAACATCAATCAGCTGACGGTCGCGCCGTTGCTGGGTGAAGCGATCCTGCGGATTAACGAAGAACGCTCGGTATCGTCGCTGTTTTAGACCGCGCGCCTGACGCCCCGCCCTTTTTGCTTTCTTTTTCTGCCGGAACACGGTAGAAAACCAACACCTTTGGCGGATATCCCCCAAAGGCTACACCCAGCCATGCACCCCTGGAGGCATGGCCCATTCTATGGAGAAAGATATGTCTGATATGATGACATTGAGCGCAACTAAGCGTGATCGGGCTGGTAAGGGGTCCGCCCGAGCGGCACGTCGTGAAGGGCTGATTCCAGCCGTCATTTACGGTGACCGTAAAGACCCCCTGAGCATTACCCTTGATGCCAACACCTTCCGCAAGCTGATCAACTCACCCGGTATTTTCAGCCAGATGCTGAACGTTCAGGTTGAGGGCGAAGACAACAGCGTGCTGACACGTGACATCCAGTTCCATCCGGTGACAGATGTTCCCCTGCATGTCGATTTCCTTCGCATCGCCAAAGGCGCCAAGATCGCTGTTATGGTTGCTGTTGAGTTCATCAATGAAGAAAAGGCACCTGGCCTGAAGACCGGCGGTATCCTGAACGTGGTTCGCCACGAAGTGGAACTGTCCTGCCCGGCAACAGCTATTCCTGAAAGCATCGTGATTGATCTGGACGGCGCCAATGTTGGCGATTCCATCCACATCAGCGCGGTCACCCTGCCTGAAGGTGTTGAGCCCACCATTACTGATCGTGACTTCACCGTTGCGACCATCGCGGCACCGGCAACCGAGTCTGATGATTCAGATGCCGCCGCCGAAGGTGACGCCGAAACCGAAGCCGAAGGCGAGTAACCCTCTCTTTCTGCGGACTGGAACGGAAAGAAATGATTGTTCTGACCGGACTAGGTAACCCCGGCGCGAAATATGCCGGGCATCGCCATAACATCGGATTCATACTGCTGGATGAAATTCACCAGCGGTATGAATTCAGCCCCTGGCGCAGCAAGCATAACGCTGCTCTTTCCGACGGCCGCATCGGCACCCGCAAAATCCTGCTGATCAAGCCCATGGCCTATATGAATAAATCCGGCCTGCCCGTCAAAGACGCCATGGCGTTTTATAAAACGGCCCCTGACCAATTGATTGTCGCCCATGATGATATTGATCTTGCCCCCGGCAAGGTGCGGGTCAAAATGGGGGGCGGCCACGGGGGCCATAACGGGTTGCGTGATATTGATCGCCATCTTGGCCCCAATTACCGCCGCATTAAAATTGGCGTTGGACGCTCGCCATTCGCGACGCCTGACGACAAACAGGTCGACACCCATGTGCTGTCGGATTTCGGCAAGGACGAGCTGCAGCATTGGGTCAACCCTCTGATCGATTGCATGGCGTCGGAAATCGACCGTCTTTTCGGCGATGATGATAATGAATTTATGACCACTGTTGCGCGGCTCTGCCCGCCACCCACCAACCCCCGGGACCCGAAAGAAGAGTAGAACAAGAACATGGGCTTTAACTGCGGCATTGTCGGCCTTCCCAATGTAGGCAAATCCACCCTTTTCAACGCGCTGACCGAAAGCGCGGCGGCGGATGCGGCCAATTACCCGTTTTGCACGATTGAGCCGAACACCGGCCGCGTCGCTGTCCCTGACCCTCGGCTCGACAAGCTGGCGGCGATTGCGCAATCGGCACAGATCCTGCCGACCCAGCTTGAATTTGTCGATATCGCCGGGCTTGTCCGCGGCGCCAGTAAAGGCGAAGGGCTCGGCAACCAGTTCCTCGGCAATATCCGCGAGGTAGACGCCATCGCCCATGTCCTCCGGTGCTTTGATGACGACAACATCACCCATGTTGATGACAGCATTGACCCGATCCGTGATGCCGAAACCATCGACACCGAATTGATGCTGGCTGATCTCGACTCACTGGAAAAGCGCATGGCCAATCTCGTCAAGAAAGCGCGCGGCAACGACAAGGAGGCCAAGGCCCAATTGGCGCTCATGGAAAAGCTCTATAAGGGCTTGTCTGACGGTCATGCCGCCCGCGCGGTGCCTGACCTGACCGTGGATGAGCGCGCCATCCTGCCGACCATGCAACTGCTGACGGCAAAGCCCGTGCTGTATGTCTGTAATGTTGACGAAGGCTCCGCCGCCACCGGCAATGCCCTGACCGAACGTGTCGCCGCCCGCGCTGAGGAAGAAGGCGCCGCTTATGTGATTGTTTCCGCCGCCATTGAAAGTGAGATCATCGCCCTTGATGCTGATGAAAAAGCCGAGTTTCTTGCTGACCTCGGGCTTGAAGAAGCCGGGCTGGCGCGGCTTATCCGTGCCGGTTATGGCTTGCTGGACCTGCTGACCTTCTTCACGGTGGGGCCGAAAGAAGCCCGCGCCTGGACGGTTCGCCAGGGCGCCACCGCCCCGAACGCCGCCGGGGTCATCCATACTGATTTTGAACGTGGCTTTATCCGCGCCGAAACCATTTCCTATGATGATTACATCGCCTGCAACGGCGAGGCCGGCGCAAAAGAAGCGGGCAAACTGCGGGTCGAAGGCAGTGATTACAACGTCGTTGATGGCGACGTCTTCCACTTCCGCTTTAACGTTTAGGGCTTCAGATTTAATTGCGATTTATTCATCCGTGGCGGGGTTAAATCCCGCGACGTATTGGTCGCCCGAACAGCGCGTTTCTGTTTACGCATTTTAGTGATCGCTTTGGCTTTACCAAGTGTCAGGCAATCCGGGCAGACGCATTTCCCCGCAAGGTCAAAACTTCCCCGCAAATTCGGCAGGTTCATGCACCAGCATGTGCCGTCCGGCGCGGAACCGCAATTGAACACGGTGCCGCATTCATCACAGGTCAGTTTTTGCATCACCCCATCCCCCATGGACTGCTACACTTTTATAAATAGTGTCATATTTCCATGGTCATGGCGACAAAAAAAACCCGGCACCAGGGCCGGGTTCTCAGGCAATCTTTTGCGATTTATTTTTTGACGTCAGACCAGACGTAACGCATCGAGCCATAAGACACAAAGCACATCACCAGCAGGAACAGCATGGCGGCGATACCGGTTCGCTTGCGGCTTTCCATTTCAGGCTCAGATGCCCAGGCCAGGAAGGTGGTGACGTCAGCTGACAGCGCTTCAATCGAGGTGTCGCCATCACCGGCAAGGGTAATGTCATCACCATAGATGGGCTGCGGCATGGCGATCATGTGGCCGCTATAGGCGTCGTTGTAATGCATGCCGTCAGGAACTTCCGTGCCTTCGGGGGCATCCTTGTAACCTACCATCAGGCTGTAAAGATAGTTGGCCCCGTTGGGACGAGCCTTGACCATCAGCGACAGGTCCGGCGGGTAAGCCCCGCCATTGCCTGCACGAGCGGCATTTTCATTGGGATAGGGGTTCGGGAACCGGTCAGCAGGAATACCCGCACGGGTGAACATTTCACCTTCTTCGTTGGGCCCGTCCACGACGTCATATTCCGCCGCGATCGCCTTGATCTCAGCTTCGTTATAGCCAAGGTCCGACAGGTTGCGGAAGGCAATATAGTCAAGACCATGACAACCTGCGCAGACTTCACGATAAACCTGGAACCCGCGCTGAAGGGAGGCTTTGTCAAAATGGCCGAACGGACCATTGAATGACCAGTCGCGTTCGGTGATGGTGCCGCCAGCACCAGCGGCCATCGCCGCTGAGCCAGACATCACCACACCAGCCATCATCGACAGCCCGATAGTGAGGATATTCAATTTACGCATCGGGCTTCTCCTTCGTTGCGGAAGCTGCACCAGCCAGCGCCCCACCACCAAGAACAGATGTTGAGATCGACTGCGGCAGCGGACGAGTCTTTTCTACCAGTGACAGAACCGGAAGAACAATAAGGAAGTGGAAGAAATACCAGGCGGTCGCCAGGCGAGACAGGACAACATAGATCCCTTCCGCTGGCTTGGCGCCGAGCCAGCCGAGCAATACGCAATCGGCAAGCAGCAACCAGAAGAACACCTTGAAAATAGGGCGGAACCGGCCGGAACGAACTGGCGAACGGTCAAGCCATGGCAGGATGAACAGCACCGCAATCGCGCCAAACATAAACAGCACGCCGCCAAGCTTGTCAGGGATAGCCCGCAGGATCGCGTAGAACGGCAGGAAGTACCATTCAGGAACAATATGCGCAGGCGTCTGCAAAGGGTTGGCAGGGATGTAGTTATCAGGGTGGCCAAGGAAGTTCGGGTAGAAGAACACCGCTGACGCAAAGATCGTCAGGAACACCACCGCACCAAACAGATCTTTTGATGTGTAGTAAGGGTGGAACGGAATAGTGTCTTGCTTGCCGTTAACATCAATCCCGAGGGGGTTGTTGGAGCCGAAGCGGTGGAGCGCAATAATATGCAGGATCACCACCGCGGTAATAACAAACGGCATCAGGTAATGGAGGGCAAAGAACCGGCTGAGCGTCGGGTTATCGACAGAGAAGCCGCCCCACAGCCAGACCACAATGCTTTCCCCGACAAACGGGATGGCGGAGAACAGGTTGGTGATCACCGTCGCGCCCCAGAAGCTCATCTGGCCCCATGGCAGAACGTAACCCATAAAGGCGGTCGCCATCATCAACAGCAGGATCAACACACCCAGAATCCACAGAAGCTCGCGCGGCGCTTTGTAAGAGCCATAATACAAGCCGCGGAAAATATGGATAAACACCACAATGAAGAAGAAGCTCGCCCCGTTCATGTGAATGTAACGGATCAACCAGCCGTGGTTAACGTCACGCATGATGCGTTCGACCGATTCAAATGCGTGGTCAACATGGGGGGTGTAATGCATGGCCAGGATAATCCCGGTCACGATCATCGTCACCAGCGCCAGACCAGCAAGAGAACCGAGGTTCCACAGGTAGTTCAGGTTCTTCGGCGTGGGGTATTCATGCAGTTCATGATGCATGAAGCTGAAAACAGGAAGACGGTGGTCAATCCACCGAACAACTGGGTTTTTAAAATTTTGAGTCTGCATTGGGGTATCTCCAATCAGCCAATTTTAATGACGTTGTCAGAAATGAACGCGTATGGCGGCACTTCGAGGTTAGTGGGGGCCGGGCCTTTGCGGATGCGGCCTGACGTGTCGTAATGCGACCCGTGGCATGGGCAGAACCAACCGTTGAAGTCACCTTTGACTTCGCCGATCTTCTGGCCAAGGGGAACACAACCGAGGTGGGTGCAGATCCCCTGAATGACGAGCAGCTCAGGCTTTTGAACACGGTCAGCATCGGTCTGCGGGTCGCGCAGATCAGCGATCGTCGTGTCATTGGCCGATGCGATTTCATCCTTCGTGCGATGACGGATGAAGACCGGCTTGCCGCGCCACTTGACGGTGATGGCCTGACCTTCGGCGATGCCAGAGACATCAACTTCGATCGACGCCAGCGCCAGCGTATCAGCGGCAGGGTTCATCTGGTTAATCAACGGGTAAGCCACCGCAGCGGCCCCAACGCCCATCATGGTGTTGGTGGCAACAACGATAAAATCACGGCGGCCTTTATTTTCAGCGGTATCGGACATGGTTCCCCCTTGCAATACCTTAAGGATTTATGGGGGGCAATATACGTTGAGAGCGGGGATGATCCAAGAAATTTATCACCGGTTTAAACAGAATTTGGCTATTCTGCGACCAATTGTCCTAAACCCTTCCCCTGAAGCCGGGGCTGGAGCGGAAATTGGCTTATGGCCAGCGCACTTCAGGCGGCATGGACATCAGAATCGCCTCAACATTACCGCCGGTTTTAAGGCCAAAGGTGGTGCCGCGATCATAGAGCAGATTGAACTCAACATACCGCCCTCGCCGCACCAGTTGATGGTGCCGGTCGTCTTCCGTGAACGGCGTGTCCATGCGGCGGCGAACCAGCTTGGGGTAGATATCAAGGAAGGTTTCCCCGACGTCGCGGGTGAAAGCAAATTCCCCTTCAAAATCCCCGTCATCAAGATAATCGTAGAAAATCCCCCCTGCCCCGCGCGGCTCGTCACGATGCTTGAGGTAGAAATACTCATCACACCAGTCTTTATAGGCGGGGTAATCACCGGCATCATGACCATCGCACATGGTGTTCAGGGCGGCATGAAAATCGGCGGTGTCGGTCTCATTCGGCATGATAGGCGTCAGGTCAGCGCCCCCGCCAAACCAGCGTTTGCCGCCCTCACCGCCGGTGTTCAGATAGCGGGTGTTCATATGCACCGCCGGAACAAAAGGGTTACGCATATGGGCAACAAGGGAAATCCCCGATGCCCAGAACCTCGGGTCATCCTTGGTGCCGGGGATCTGGCCACGAATTTGCGGGCTGAACTCGCCGTGGACCGTCGAAATATTGCCCGCGAGCTTTTCAATCACCGCGCCATGCATGATCGACATCACCCCGCCGCCACCTTCAGGGCGGGTCCAGGGGCGTTGCTCGAACTGGCCCGCCGCGCCGGCCTCGGGGTGGGCTGCTGTATAATCCTGCTCGATCTGCTCAAAAGCTGAACAAATGCGGTCCCGCAATGACGCGAACCACGCCTGCGCCCGCTCCTGACGGGCGGTGCGGTCATCATCGCCCAAGGGGGTGGATGGATCATGTTTGGCCATTGAACTCTCCTGCGGCTGACGCCTCGAATATTGGTGCAGTTGATCTAGCTTTTTGCGCCGCCCGCGTCCAGTTTTTTGGTGCCAATGCCCGCCAGCAGATCTTCCCGCGACAAGGCAAAACCGCTGTCAACCCATTGCGCTTCGGCGTTCTTCAGCATCATCCCCATCTCCGCCCCGGGGGCGACCCCAAGCGCCATCAGATGACGGCCCTGCAACGGGAATTCAGGCGCCTGCCATGCCATCAGCCGGTCAAACATACCCCGGTCAAACATATTCTGGTCAAACATATTCTGGTCAAACATATTCTGGTCAAACATATTCTGCTCAAGCGCAGCCCCGGCCTTGACCATCTGGACCGCGTAACGCCAAGCCAGCATCATTGGCGCGATTGCACCCGTGGGCTGTTCGGCCCAGGCTTTTTGTGGCCAGTCTTCTGTGCTGAACCGCCCGGCCATCGGCGCCGCAAGGTAAGCCATTTCCGCCCTCAGCTTGCCCGAAGATTTGAGGCGGCGGGCAAGGGCATCATGGTCATCGACCAGGGCTGTGTAAGCCGCCGCCAGCGGAACATCATGGCCGATTGCCGAAAGCTTTTCAAACCGCGCAAGCCGAAACCCCTCCGTGATGATCATCTTGTCAACGCCGGTGTCCACCATCGCCATGAGGCCGCTCGAAGGCCCGGGCGCCACCAGCCCCGCCAACTCCCTGGCGATTCGTTCTCCTGAGATCCGCGCCAGATGCGGTTTCGCGTCAGCGATCGCCGACAGCGCCATCGGGTCAGGGGCGGTTGTCCCGAACCGCGCCTGAAAGCGGAAGAACCGCAACATCCGCAGGTAATCCTCCTTGAGTCGCGTCGCGGCATCACCAATGAATCGCACCCGGCCTGCCGCCAGGTCAGCGCGGCCATCAAACGGGTCAAACAGCGTGCCATCAGCCGCCAGATACATGCTGTTGAACGTAAAATCCCGACGTGCCGCGTCCGCCGCCCAATCCTGGCTGAATTCCACCACCGCATGGCGACCATCGGTGTCAAGATCCTGCCGCAAGGTCGTCAGCTCAACCTTGACGCGATCATCACGACGATCAAAAACCGTGACGGTGCCATGGTCAATGCCTGTCGGCAGCACCCGCAACCCCGCCGCGGTCAACACCGTGGTGGCGGCATCAGGGGGCAGGGTCATGGCCATATCGAGATCTGTAATTTTTTCCCCCGACGTCTCCACCCCGCGCCCCGTCAAGGCATCCCGCACCACCCCGCCGACAAAGCGGGCCTCTCCGCCAGCATCGGCGATCGTGGTGAAAATCCGTTGCGGCAACTCCAGCTTGAGCAAAGCCGCCAGCCGCGCGGTTTCATGAAGGGATGCCGTCATGGACACGTCAGTTTTTGTCCTCGTCAAATCCGCCGGGGATAAGGTTGCCATCCTTGATGATGGCGGGGTTGTAGCCGGCGTTAATCGGCGCCCGGGTTTCGTCTGAAATCAGGTACAGCCCCACCAGCAAAGTCAGGATTCCCGCCACCCAGGGCCACAGGTTCAGGGGCGGTTTCTCCTCGACCAGCACCGTTTCCGCGGCCGATTTATTCTTCAGTTTTGACATCAATATTCCCAGCCCGATGCCCACTATCAATGCCGCCAGTATCACCAGATATCTGCTCATGCCGCCCCCTTTTCGATCGCGTGATGGTAGAGCGAGGCGCATTGCACCAGCAATTTTGCCGTCGCCCCCCAAATATATTCCCTGGGGTGCCGGATCACCCAAGTCTGATAATCGACCCCATTATATTGCTTTGGCTCACGTTCAAACTGACTGCGGTCGAGCAAGGGCTGGATGTCTTCGATCAGGATGCGCGCCACTTCATCCGGCGCCGGGGTCAATTCCACCTGCCGCCGCACGACACCAACCACCGGCGCGATATGGAAATTCGCCGTCGTCACCACCCCGGGCAAATGCCCCAGCACCTCAACATCTTCAGGCTTGAGCCCTATCTCTTCATGCGCTTCACGCAAAGCGGCGTCGATCGCGCTCTCGCCATCATCAATCCGTCCCCCGGGAAAGCTGATCTGCCCGGCGTGATGACGCAATTGCGCCGACCGTTCCGTCAAAATCACCTGCACACGGTCGCCATCATCCATCAGCGCCACCAGCACCGCCGACGGCCGCCGCCCATCAGGGGGGGCTTCCGCCATGGGCATGGCAATCTCGCGAAACGCCGTCATGACTTGAGATGATAACACCGTGCTTCCTCTTCGTGT
>JAGWAQ010000020.1:0-10015 GCA_021296375.1 Alphaproteobacteria bacterium | reverse complement strand
CCGCGCGTTCCGCCAGGTCATAATACACCGATCGCGCCAGCAGTGCATCCAGCCCGCCGCGAATATTAACATAAGGCCGCGGCGCCCCCCCATCGTCATATTCAACTCGGATGGTGTGGTCCGCCCCCAGCACGACGCGATCTTCAAGTGAGGTGATGATGGTGATGCGCCCGTCATTGCCCTCGCCCTCAAATTCGATCAACGGCGCGTAGAAAGGCGCATCCGCCACCTCGATACGGCCGCGTTCAGCAGGGGTGATCAGCCAGTAACTGCCGTCATCAAGACGGGTTAAGACCGAGGCAAAAAGTTTCACCAGCGCCTGACGCTTGATCTCGCCGCCTTGGTGAAACCAGGTGCCCATGTCATCAATCCGCATGTCAAAATCCTGCGCAGGCAAGCCGTTGTCTTCATGCTTGCGCGCAAGTTCCGCCAGATCAACTTGTGAAAAATTCATTTTTTTCTTTACAGCCATGGCTCTAATTTACTTTTTTTTCATCATCTTAGCACCCCAAATCTTTTTTGGCCGGAGTTAAGTAAATTTTAATTTTAATGCCCTATCCTCAACATGAGCTGACCTTTTAGAAATGGACAACGATCATGTGGTTTAAATCAACACCAAAGAACGATGCCGGTGATGAGGCCAACGCATCTTCACCAAAAACCTATAGCCGGGTGCGCCAGCGGCAAGGTGCGATTACTGATCGCTCTCGCGCCACCACGGTCATGAAGGCGATGAGCAACAGCCAAAGGCTACAGATCCTCTCCTATCTCATCAACAACAAGGAATTGTCGGGGAAAGAGCTTGAGGAAATGAGCCAGACCTTGAGCCAATCGGCCCTGTCCCAGCATCTCGGGCGGTTGCGCCGGGCCAAAATTCTCAAAGCACGGCGGGATTCCCAAATGGTCTATTATTCGATCAACGACAAGAATGTTGAACAAATCATGGCCTTGCTGAACACCATCTATGAACGTGACCCTGTGCTTTCCCCCAGAAAATAGCGGCCCAGGCCCGTTTCGGGCCATCACCCGCGGCGTAAGTGAACTGTTGCTCATGGCGGTTGCTCATGGCGGTCGTTTATGGCGGTTTTTCATGAGGAAACCCTGCCGTTTCTTATGGCGATGCCCTGCCATTTATTACGGCGATGATTAGAAAACTTTATTAGCGTTATCAACCTGATGGTGCTATACGTCAGGAATAATTAAACACAAGCTGTTCCTATCATGTATGTATATCTGCCAATCGCTGAGCTTTCGATGAACGTGTTCACCATCGTTGGGCTTGGTGGGGCCGTCGGCCTTTTGTCTGGAATTTTTGGTGTCGGCGGCGGGTTTTTGATGACACCGTTGCTTATTTTCCTTGGCGTCCCTGCCCCGGTGGCGGTGGGCACCGAAGCCAATCAGATCGTCGCTTCTTCTGTTTCAGGGGTATTGGCGCATTTCCGCCGTGGTAATGTTGACATCAAGATGGGGCTGGTTTTGCTGGCCGGTGGCTTGACCGGCTCAACCCTCGGGGTGGCGTTATTTGCCCTGTTGCGTGACCTCGGGCAGATCGACGTGGTGATCAAGCTCAGCTTTATTCTTTTTCTCGGCCTGATCGGCTCGTTGATGCTGATGGAAAGCATCCGCGCCATCATGCGGTCGCGGCAACCGGGCGCCCGTCGCGGCAAGCTTCATCAGCACAACTGGCTGCATGGCCTGCCGCTTAAAATGCGCTTCCGGAAATCCAAGCTTTATATTTCCGCTCTTCTGCCGTTTGGTGTCGGGGCGATCGTCGGGGTGCTGTCCGCCATCATGGGTGTTGGCGGCGGCTTCATCATGGTTCCGGCGATGATTTACCTGTTGGGGATGCCGACCGCCGTGGTGGTGGGAACCTCCCTGTTCCAGATTATTTTCGTGACGGCCAACGTCACCTTCCTGCAATCGGTCCAGACACAGACCGTGGATATCATGCTCGCCTTCCTGCTGCTGCTCGGGGCGGTGATTGGCGCGCAGTTCGGCACCCGCATTGGCGCCTTGCTGAAGGGTGAACAATTGCGCGGCCTGCTCGCCCTGCTGGTGCTGATGGTTTGCGGCAAGCTGGTGTTTGATGTGGTGATCACCCCTGAAGATCTCTTCTCAGTGGAGTTCCTGCGATGATCGCGCGTTGGTTTGCCCTCACCCTTGCCTTGATCACTTTGGCTTTGCCGGCATCAGCACTGGAAAAGCTGGTTGCTGATCTTGATCAGGAAGAAGTCTTCATCACCACCGATTTCACCGGCGCTGAACTGCTGTTGTTCGGGGCGTTTGACCGTGCCAGCATTGACGATATTGCGATTATCGTCACCGGCCCTTCAAAGAAGATCGCCATTCGCCGCAAAGACAAGGTCGCGGGGATCTGGCTGAACACCGAGAACGCCGATGTGGTGGGGCTGCCCAGCTTTTACCATATCCTGTCCACCCGTCCGCTTGACGATATCGCCAGCCGCAACACCCTCAAGCTGAACCGCCTCGGGTTTGATTATATTCCCTTCAAACTTGATGACGACAGCAGCATCGACGAAGGCCCCGTTGAGGAATGGAAAGCCGCGCTTATTCGCAACATGCAAGCCACGGGCCTGTGGTCTGACCAGCCCGGCAAGATCAAGGTGATTGGTGATGTGTTGTTCCGCACCGACATCAATATCCCTGCCAATATCATGCCGGGGAAATACAAGGTCCGCACCCTGCATTTCCGCGATGGCGCGGTGGTCAATGAAAACGTCTCGTCGATCACCGTTTCAAAAAGCGGGCTGAGCGCGATGATTTATCGGATGGCGCATGATTATGCCCCTTTTTACGGAATTTTTGCTATCATCTTTGCAGTCGCTTCAGGTTGGCTGGCCGCGGCCGTCTTCCGGAAATAGGAGCTTGTTATGGCAAAAGCCAAGAAAACCGAAATGAGATCTGATCGCGTCTTCCTTGTGGTTATTGATGATTCCGAGGAACTGCATCAGGCGTTGTATTACGCCTGCCGCCGTGCCGCCCGGGTTGATGCGCGGATTGCCTTGCTGTATTGCATCCCGCCGGCGGAATTCCAGCATTGGGCCGGTGTCGGCGAATTGATGCGTGATGAAGCGCGCGAACAAGCGGAAAACCTGCTGGGGACCAATGCCGAATATGTCAATGAATTGACCGGCACCCAAGCCATGGTCTATCTGCGTGAAGGTGAACCTAAATCCGAGTTGATCAACCTGATCAACGAAGAGGATGATATTTCCATGCTCATCCTCGGCGCCAACACCAATGGCGAAAATTCAGGCCCGTTGATCAATTACCTGACCAACAAAGGGGCGGCGGAATGCCGTGTGCCGATCACCATCGTCCCCGGCAACCTGTCGGATGAAGATATCGATCACCTGACCTGACGCCAGATAGCCACGATCACTTTTCCGAAGCGGATGATGCGAAAAAATCATCCGCTTTTTCATTATGGGTGATGGTGCCCTTTTCAAGACGGATGACGCGATCCGCGACTCGTGCCGCCTGATCAAGACTATGGGTCACCCAAATCACCGGCATCCCCCCTGCCGCCAATTCACGGACATGATGCTCCAGCAGATCTACGGATTTCTGGTCAAGGGAATTGGTCGCCTCATCGAGCATCAGCACCCCGGGGCGCATCGCCAATACCCGCGCCACGGCAAGCCGTTGCCGCTCCCCCTGGGACAGATGATAGGCGGAGGTATGTTCATATTTCGCAAGCTCAACCATCGCCAGCAATTCCGCTTTAAGCGGCTTGCGGGCAGAGACGGGAATCCTGGCCGCGGCCATGGCAAAATCAATATTGGCGCCAACACTGCGGCGCAACATCACGGGCTTTTGCAGAACATAACCGATGCGGGTAATGGCGGCATCCTGGCCATCAGCTTCGGTTAACGTGCAGTTGCCCGCCGCCAGCGGCACGAGCCCGGCAATGGCCGATAAAAGCGTGCTTTTGCCGGCGCCATTCGGGCCGATCAACGCCAGAATTTCCCCTGGCTGAAGCCGCAGGCTCACCCCCGACAGCACTTCCATATCGCCGCGCAAGACCCGGGCATCGGTCAGCTCAACATCAACGGGGGTGATCTCAGTCAAGGCCATAACGCCGCTCCCCCCACCATCGCAACACCACCACCACGGCATTGATGATCACCGTCAGGGTGATCAGAATAACCCCCAGCGCAAGCGCCAGCACAAGGTTGCCGCGGGAGGTTTCAAGGGTGATGGCGGTGGTCATCACCCGGGTGAAGTGGTCGATATTGCCGCCGACAATGATCACCGCCCCGACTTCAGCCATGGCGCGCCCCAGCCCCGCCAGCACCGCTGTTAACAACTCAAACCGGCCATCAAAAATCAAGGTTCGGGTCCGCTCAAAAGGTTTCAGGCCAAAAAGATGCAATTGCTCATCATAAGCGCGCGACAAATGCTCGACGGTCTGGCGCGTCAAGGCCGTGATGATCGGCAGGATCAGCACCATCTGGGCAATGATCATCGCGGTGGGGGTATAGAGCAGGCCAAACACCCCAAGCGGCCCGGCCCGTGACAGCAAAAGGTAAATCATCAGCCCCACCACCACTGGCGGCAGGCCCATCAACGCGTTGATCAGGACAATCACCACCGCCCGCCCCGGAAACCGGGCTGTTGCCAGCAAGCCGCCAAGAGGCACCCCGATCAACGCCGCCAACCCGACCGCCGACAGGCTGACAAACAGGGACAGGCCCACGACTTCAATCAGATCGTGATCACCGTGCCAGATGATGGCCAAAGCCAGTTGGAAAAATTCAGCGATATTCATCTTGCCGCCCCGAATAGCGGGGATTGCCCCCGATTGCGGACAATCTACACCAAAACCGCCCCATCTTCAGGTGTTTATGCGCTCCGCACCCGAATATTTTCAGGGTCATAGAGCGCATCGGTAAAGACGCGGGCTGGGCAGAATTCCGCCAGAATTTCGATCGTCAGCCCGGCGTCCTGCGGCACGTCAGGGTCAATGAACCCATAGGCAATGTTCTTGCCGACACGATGGCCATAGCCGCCGGAGGTGACGCTGCCGACCTGAACCCCGTCAAGGTAGATGCCATCACCCCCATGGGCGGGGGCGTGGTCAGCCTCGACCTCCATCATGACAAAGACTTTTCGCATGCCCTGCTGGATCATGGCTTCAAACCCGTCACGACCAATGTAATCGGTCTTCTCGCGGGTGATGAAACGCTCAAGGCCGGATTCAAGGGGGTTAAATTCCACCATCAGATCCGCTTTCCAGTGGCGATAGCCTTTTTCAAGCCGCATGGATTCCGTCGCGTTCAGCCCAAATGGCTTAAGCCCGTGGGGGGCGCCCGCCGCCATCATCAGCGTCCAGAAAAGGTAGAGCTGCTCGTTCGGGACATGAAACTCGAACGCCAGCTCACCGGAATAGCTGATCCGCATCGCGACCGCCTCGGCATGACCGATCAGCACGGAACGCGCCGACATGAACGGGAATCCCTTGTGGGACCAGTCCTCTTGCGGGGCGACATCGGCCAGCAGATCACGGGTCCTGGGCCCGGCGATCACCATGGTGGTGTGGCTGGCGGAAAGATTAATGACCTCAACATCGTCGCCAAGATGATCATTAAGCCAATCAAGGTCATGCCATTCCGACGCGGCGGCGGAGCCATACCACAGCGTGTCATCGGCCAAATTGGCAATCGTCGCTTCGCTCAGGACATTGCCTTTTTCCGTCAACAGATAGCTGAGGGTGACTTTCCCCGGCTTTGGCATCCGTCCGGCGATCAAGCGGTCCATGGCGGCATGGGCATTAGCGCCTTTCACCGCAAAGCGGGTGAAGCCCGAGACTTCCATGATGCCGACATTATCCCGTACGTTTTCCACCTCCGCCTTGACGATAGCCTCGCGGTCAGCATGGAACCGATAGCCGGGTTCATCCTCAAACCCTTGCGGCGGATAGAACAGCGCCCGTTCCCATCCATTGACGACGCCAAATTCCGCGTTCAGGTCTTTCAGCACAGGGTAAAGCGGGGTTGTCCGCGCCAGGCGGCCGGCAGGGCGGAACTCATGCGGCTCGTGGTAATGAAACTCCATCTGATAATCTTCGATGGATTTCAGCATGGTGAAATTGGTGTTGGCATGCTGGGTGAAGCGTCTTGGGTCAAGGAACCAGGCGTCCCATTCGCTTTCGCCATGAACGATTGTTTCCGCCAGAATCTTGCCATGGCCACCGCCTTCGCCGATGCCCGCACGCAGCCCGAGGCAAGCAAAAGCGTTCCGCACCCCGGGGATGCGCCCCACCAGTGGGCTGCCATCCGCCGAATAGGTGATGGGGCCATTGACAACAGTATGGATGCCGGTTTCCGTCAGGGCAGGCATGCGCTCGAAAATCCGTTCCATGTTATCAAGGCACCGGTCCAGGTCATTGGGGCAGAGCGCCATGGTAAAGTCAGGGTCGATGCCGTCCATGCCGAAGGTCTTGCAGCCTTGTTCATAGACCCCCACCAGCAGGCCTTTCTTTTCCTGACGGGAATAAAAATCATCACCAGGATCACGGATGATGGGAACGCGACTTTCCATCTCTTCCAACTGCTGGATAGGATCGGTCAGGAAATACATATGTTCCATGGAGATAACGGGATGGGTGACGCCCATCATCTGGCCGACCTCGTTAACGCGATACCCCGTGGCGTTGACGATATATTCCGCCGTGATATCCCCCTGCTTGGTATGGACGATCCATTCGCCATTGGGTTTCTGGGTCAAGCCTTCGACCGGATTAAAGCGCACGACTTCCGCCCCCGCCTGACGGGCGCGGCGGGCCAGGGCTTGCGTCAACTGGCTGGGGTCAATATCACCATCCAGAGGGTCCCACCAGGCGCAACGGATGCCATCGGATTTCATCAACGGGTGACGGCGCGCCGCCTCTTCGCCGTCGATCAGCTCAAACTCAATACCCATGCCCTTGGCCATGCCGATATAGTGTTTGTAAATGTCTTCCTGGCGTTCGGTGTAGCCAAGGCGCATGCCGCCGGTGATGTGATAATTAATCGGGAAGTCCTCATCCGCCGCCAGTTCACGATAAAGATCAATGGAATGCCGCTTGAGGGCGACCATGGTCTGGTTGCCGCCAAATTGCGTCACCTGCGCGGCGGCGTGCCAGGTCGACCCTGACGTCAGCTCATCGCGCTCGACCAGCATGACATCATCCCAGCCTTCTTGCGTCAAATGATAGAGGGTTGAACACCCTGCGATACCGCCACCGATCACAACTACTCTTGCATGACTTCGCATTTTCAACCCCCTGAACCCAAATCATTCTTTCCTGATTGCAGAATATCAACCGATATATCATGATCACTATGGGCTAAATCAAATGACCCCGCAATTCGCAATATTGGACTTTTTATAATGGCGACTTCCCCCGGCACATCCACGAAAACATCAACTGGCCGCGCGGGCGGACGTCGCGCGCGTGTCGCCAAGCGCACAACCCCGGGGGAAATGCCGAATCCCTGCCCTCCGGGCCAGGTTGGCGGCACATTCAAACCTTTGGATGACCATGGCCTGAAACAGATCATGGACACCGCCTATCGCCTGCTGGATGAGATCGGCATGGGGGAAGTCCCGCACCGATTTCAGGACCTGGCCCTCGCCAAAGGGGCGCATTTGAACAGCTCGGGGCGGTTGTGTTATTCCCGCGCCATGGTGGAGGATGTCATTGATGGCGCCGCCAGGGAATTTATCCTTCATGGTCGTGACGCCAGGCATGATATCGAGATTGGCGGCGAGCGCGTTTATTTCGGCACCGGCGGGGCCGCCGTTCAGACGCTGGATATGGACAGCGGCGAGTACCGCCCCTCCACCTTGAATGATCTTTATGACTTCACCCGCCTGATCGACACATTGGATAACGTCAGCTGGTTCACGCGCTGTTGCGTCGCCACTGATGTCCCCGACCTGATTGACCTTGATATCAACACCGCCTATGCGCTGATGCGCGGCACCACCAAACATGTCGGCACCAGCTTTACCGTAGCGGAAACCGTCGCCCCCATCATCAGCATGTTTGACCGCGCCCTGGGGGGCGAAGGAAAATACCGCCAGCGGCCGTTCTGCAAGGCCCATATCAGCCCGGTGATTTCCCCCATGCGATACGGGGAAGACGCCGTCGACGTGACCTTTGCCTGCATCGAACATGGTGTGCCGATCAATGCTATTATCGCCGCGCAATCCGGCGCCACCGCCCCTGCCCCCCTGGCGGGGATGCTGGCGCAGACGACGGCGGAAACTCTTGCGGGGTTGATGCTGGTCAACCTGATCGCCCCTGGCTACACGATGATCTTTTCCAACTGGCCACTGGTGATCGACCTGCGGACCGGGGCGTTTTGTGGTGGCGGGGGAGAGATTTCCCTGCTCAATGCCGCCTCGGGCCAGATCGCCAATCACCTCGGCCTTCCCGGTGGGGTCGCCTCATCCATGGCGGATGCGAAAGCCGTCGACGCCCAGATGGGGATGGAAAAAGCGCTCTCCGCCCTATCCGCGGGGTTAGCGGGGGCGAATATGGTTTATGAAAGCTCGGGCATGATGGCCAGCCTGCTGGGCGCCAGCTTTGAAGCTTTTGTGCTGGATAATGAAATGCTGTCCCATGTTCACCGCGCCATCCGCGGGATTGAGGTGTCGGACGAAAGCCTCAGCTTTGAGGCCATCCAGGCCGCCATTACCGGCGACGGGCATTTCCTTGGCGGCGATGACACGATCGAGGCGATGCTGCGGGATTACTACTACCCTGCCCTTGCCGACCGCAATGACCCCGCCACCTGGGCCAATCTTGGCGGCAATGACGCCTGGCAGAACGCCCAGATGAAAGCCCGCGACGTGCTGGCCACCCATCATCCCGATTACCTGACGGCTGACGCCGATCAATGGATGCGGGACAATTTCAACATCCTCTTGAGCTGACATCTTGCCCAACCACCTGACGCCAAAAACCATTGCGATCGCCGGCTTCCAGCATGAAACCAATACTTTTGGCGCGACGCGCGCGGGTTATGATGATTTCGTCATGGCGGATTCCTGGCCCGGGCTTCTGATCGGGGAGCAGGTCATTGACGGGGTTCATGGCACCACCCTCCCCCTTGCGGGGTTTGTGGCGGCCGCGCAGAAAACCCCCGGGATCAATCTCCACCCCATCCTGTGGTGCGCGGCGGAACCCAGCGCCCATGTTGAAACCGAAGCTTTTGACCGCATCAGCGCAATGATCCTTGAGGGGCTTGCCGCAGCCCCTCGCCTTGACGGGGTTTACCTTGATCTCCATGGCGCCATGGTGACGGAGGCTCATGTTGATGGTGAGGGGGAATTGCTGCGCCGCATTCGGGCGCAGATCGGTGATGATATCCCCGTCAGCATCAGCCTTGATTCCCATGCCAACATCAGCCCCGCCATGGTGGCGCGGGTTGACGCCATCACCATCTTCCGCAGCTATCCGCACCTTGATATGGCGGAAACCGGCGGCCGGGCTTTCCATGCCCTCACGCCCCTGCTTGATGGCAAAAGGCGGGGGATGGCCCTGCGGCAGGTGCCTTTTCTGATCCCCTTGCCGGACCAGTATTCCGAAGCCGAACCGCTGAAGGGTTTTTACGATCAGCTTTGCGCCCCCGATTATGCTCATGATTATACTCATGATCACTGGCTGGATTTCGCCACCGGATTTCCTGCCGCTGACCATGAATTTACCGGCCCCAGCATCATCGCCCAGGCGGCAACACAGCAGGACGCCGAGATCAAGGCCGATGCCGCGCTGAACGCCTTGCTTGCCCTGGAACTTGAAATCACCCCTTCGCTTGTCCCCGCCAGACAAGCCGTTGCTCGCGCCATTGCCGAAAGCGGCCCTGTCATTCTTGCTGATGTGCAGGATAACCCCGGGGCGGGCAGCACCTCCGACACGACAGGTCTGCTCCATGAACTCATGGCCCAGAACGCCAGCGGCGTCATCCTCGCCATGCTCAATGACCCCGAGGTTGCCGCCCTT
>JAGWAQ010000176.1:1886-7689 GCA_021296375.1 Alphaproteobacteria bacterium | reverse complement strand
CTTGAGGGCCTTTTTTTATGCGGGCATCACGACCGGTTACTTGCGGGCGTCCACCGATGTCGCCAGCATGCAGAGCAACTCAAACATGATGGAGACCCCCACCCAGGCGGTGTTGCCGGTTTCGTCAAACGGCGGGGAGACCTCGACCAGATCAGCCCCGATCAGGTTCAGCCCATGCAGGCGGCGGACCAGCAATTGCGCTTCACGGGTGGTGAAGCCGCCGATCTCCGGGGTGCCGGTACCGGGCGCGAAGGCCGGGTCGATGCAATCGATATCAAAGCTGACATAGGTCGGTTGATCGCCAACAATCCCCCGCGCTCTTGTCATGACATCAGCAATACTGTGTTCAGCAAATTCATCCATGGTGATGATGGTGACGCCTTGCTCGCGCCCCCATTCGATATCCGCGCCGTCATACATGGTGCCGCGAATACCGATCTGCACCACGCGTTTCGGGTCAAGCAAGCCTTCCTCGATGGCGCGGCGGAACGGCGTGCCGTGGGTATATTGGCAGCCGTCGAAATAGCTGTCGAACAAATCGGTATGGGCATCAAAATGGATCATCCCCACAGGGCCATCGGCGGCCAGCCCCCGCAGCACGGGAAGAGACACAAGGTGATCGCCCCCTGCCGTCATGGGGATGATGCCGCGGGCCTTGATCTTCTCATAAAAAGACGTCACCCAGGCCATGGTGTCATCCAGCCCCGCGGGGTTGATCGGGGTATCGCCCAGATCAGCGCAATTGGTGAGCTTGAACGGCGAGATATAGGACACGGGATGCGTCGCCCTGATCATGGTGGACAAATCCCTCAGCTGACGCGGGCCATGGCGTGCGCCGGGGCGGTTAGTGGTGCCGCCATCCCATGGCACCCCGATGATACCGATATCCACCTCATCAATACGCGGATGGTCAAAATCCATCACCGGCAAGCGCATGAAGCTCGGCACACCGGCAAATCGAGGCAACACCGCCCCTGAAATCGGTTCAAAAAACGTGTCATCAGACATCGGGCTCTCCCTTTGGATGGTTTGCGGTTGAAGGTGGCGGGTTAATCATCATCAAGGGCAATGTAGGTGGCGCGGATATCGCTGTAGGATTCAAAGGCGTAAAGCGAGGATTCCCGCCCGAACCCGGATTGCTTGGCGCCGCCAAACGGCATATCCGGCGGGATAAGGTTGTAGGTATTGACCCAGACATTGCCCGCCTCCAGTTGATCCGCGACACGGTGGGCGCGGCTTAAATCTTTCGTGAACAGCCCTGCCCCAAGCCCGAAATGCGTGGCGTTGGCGCGCTCGATCGCCTCCTCCTCACTGTCGAAAATCAGGACAGACATCACCGGGCCAAAAATCTCTTCACGGACGATCGTCATGTCATCAGAGCAGCCCGACATGATCGTCGGTTCCATGAAATAGCCGCCTTCAAACCCTTGCGGATGCACGCGCTTGCCGCCGGTGATCAGCTCCGCCCCTTCCGTCACGCCTTTTTCAACATAGCCCAGCACTTTTTTGAGATGATTTTCGGAGATCAACGCCCCCATCTGAACATCCTCGGACATCGGGTCACCGACGGTCATCTCTTCGGTCATGGCTTTCATGCGCGCCAGAATTTCGCCCGCGATATCCCGATGGACAAAAACACGGGTGGCGTTTGAGCAGACTTCACCGGCGGTGTAAAAATTCGCTTCCATGGCGGTGGCGGCGGCTTTATCAAGATCGCAATCCTCAAACAGGATAAGCGGCGCCTTGCCCCCCAGCTCGAGCGTCACCCGCTTCAGGCTGTCGGCGGATTGCGCCATGATCTTCTTGCCCGTTGCAACCCCGCCGGTGAGCGAGACTTTGGCGATGCCCGGGTGTTCGCAAATCGCCGTGCCGATGGTGTGATCACCCTGAATGACGTTCATCAAGCCTTTCGGCAATCCCGCCTCTTCCATGATCTCGACAATGCGGTTTGAGACAATCGGCGTCATTTCCGAGGGCTTCAGGATGAAGGCATTGCCCATCGCCAGCGCCGGCGCGGATTTCCACAAGGCGATCTGCGTCGGGTAATTCCACGCCCCGATGCCCGCGCAAACCCCAAGCGGCACACGGCGGGTGTAACCCATGCCGCCATCCCACTGATGATGAGTGCCGGTGTAGGTCATGATCGCGGCGCCAAAAAACTCGAGCGCGTCAGGGCCGGACGGCACGTCACCTGACACCGCCTCGGCGTAAACCTTGCCGACATCCCGGACTTCAAGCCGGGACAGCTCTTCATTCGCTCCCATCAACGCATGGGCGCAACGGATCAGGATTTGCCCCCGTTCCTGCACCGAGGTTCTGGCCCAGTCTTTCTGGGCGGCGGCGGCCATGGCGACGGCTTCATCCAGCATCGCGGTGGTCGCCAGCTCAACATTGGCGATCACCTCACCTGTCGCGGGGTAACGCTTTTCGAACGTGCCTTTAGCCCCGCCACGGTGGGCACCGCCATAATAACTCTGGATCAATTCCGCCATCACTGGACTCCCTTTTCTTTCGTTCAGATTAGCACTCCCCCGCCGCTTCGCCAGCATAAAATCACCATCGCCAGACCACTGGCAAAATCATTTTCCCCGTGGGCCCCGTGGGAATGTCATGTTAGGGTTTTCTTATGGCAAAGGATAAAGGCACATCATCTCCGGCAAGACCCCCGGCTCAGGCCGCACCTCAGGTCGCTCATGGCGGGGACCACCATCGGGATGAGGCGTATTCGCTTTCAACCCCTGACCAGCACCGCCGTTATTATGACGAATGGGCCGATACTTATGATGATGATTTTGTCGCCGCCGAAGGCTACGCCGCCCCCCATCACCTCAGCGGTATCTTTGCCCGTGTCATGACGCCTGATGACCTGCCGGTTGCTGATATTGGTTGCGGCACCGGGCTGGTGGGGCAATGCCTGCGCAACCATGGCATTGACGGCGCGGTTCACGGGTTTGACATCTCCCCGAAAATGATGGAGATCGCCGCCGCCAAAGGCGGGTACGACAAATTTGTTGAAGCCGATATCACCGCCCCCTTGCCGCGCGATTGGGGCGGTTATGGCGCCCTGCTTTCCGCCGGCACCTTTACCCTTGGCCACCTCGGGCCTGATGATCTGGCGCGTTGCTTTCCGCTGTTGCGCCCAGGCGGGCTGGCGCTGATCAGCATCAACGCTGTTCATTTCAGGGACCGGGGGTTTGATGAGGCTTTTCAGGACTGGCAAAACCGTGGCATGATCAGCGCGCCGGTTTGGCATAATATCGATCTCTATTTTAATCCTGAAGACGTGGTGGCCGGCAGCAAGACCGGTATCGTCGCTGAATTCAGGGTCAATCCACAACCATAAGGACAAAACAATGGAACTGGCAGATATTCTGATTTGGGTCGGCCTCGGGGTCATTATCGCGCGCTATCTGGTGCCGCGATTGCTCGACTACCTCGGGGTCGGGGTGGAAAAACGCCCGAAAGATTCTTCCGGCGACTGACCCATGAGCTTGACCGTCATCACCCATGACGCTTTCGCCCGTCATCCCGTGCCGACGGGGCATCCGGAACGGCCGGATCGCATCCGCCATGTCTGGCAAGCGATTGATGACGGCTTTTCACACTTGCCGAAACTCGAGGCGCCAGAAGCGGATAACGCCAGCATCGCCCGTGTCCATGGTGAGCGGTATCTTGACTTTATCGCCCGCCAGCAGCCTGAAGATGACCTCATTGCCCTTGATCCCGATACCCATATGGGGCGCGGCTCGCTTGAGGCGGGGTTGCGGGCGGCGGGCGGCGCTGTGCTGGCGGTTGATCAGGTGATGAACGGCGCGACTGACCGCGCTTTTCTGGCGGCGCGACCGCCGGGGCATCACGCTGAACCTGATCGCCCCATGGGGTTTTGCCTGTTTTCATCGGCCGCGATTGCCGCCCAGCACGCCCGCGCGAACCATGGCTTGACCCGTGTCGCGGTGCTGGATTTTGACGTTCACCACGGCAATGGCACGCAAGCGGCGTTTTGGGATGACGGTGACCTGACTTTTGCCTCCAGCCACCAGATGCCGCTTTACCCCGGGTCAGGGGCGGCGGCGGAAACCGGTTGCGGCAATATCCACAACGCCCCCATGCGGCATGGCGATGGCGGGGCGGAAGTGCTGGCGGCATGGCGTGACCACCTCCTGCCGCAGGTGCGCGCGGCGAAACCTGAGCTGATCATCATTTCCGCCGGTTTTGATGCCCATGCCGATGACCCCCTCGCCGGGCTGACCATGCAGGCCCATGATTTTCATGACCTGACGGTGATGATCAGGCAACTGGCAGAAGACGTGGCGGAAGGGCGGATCGTCTCCCTGCTCGAAGGCGGCTATGACCTTGCTGCCCTGAAGGCTTCTGTCACTGCGCATTTAACCGCGCTTGATGACGCCTAACCTTCATCCGCCAGCCAATCGGCGATCACCTCGTCATTATGCTCACCGCAACGCGGCGGCGGCAGGCGGTAATCAACAGGGGTTTTTGACATCTTCAGCGGATTGCCGATAACGTCGATCTGGCCGCTCCCCGCAAGGGGGTAATCCATGGTGACTTTCATGCCCCGTGCCGCCACCTGATCGGTCGCGAAAACATCGCCAAGGGTGTTCACCGGCCCCGCCGGAACGCCGCCCGCTTCGCAAGCCGCCAGCAGATCATCACGGCTAAATCGGGCAATCGCGTCTTCCAGCATGGGGATAATGACATCACGGTGGGCGACGCGATCGGGATTGGTGGCAAAGCGGGCATCCTGCGCCAGATGCCCCAGCCCCAGAATTTCAGCAAAGGCCGCGAATTGATTGTCATTGCCGACGGCGATGATGATATAGCCATCCGATGTCGCAAACACCTGATAGGGGACAATATTCGGATGGCCATTGCCAACGGATTTCGGCACCTCCCCGTTCAGCAGGTAATTCACCCCCTGATTAACCAGCCATGAGGCGGTGGTATCCACCAGCGCAATGTCGATATGCTGGCCTTCGCCGGTCTTGTCGCGATGACGCAATGCCGCCAGGATGCCCGTCACCGCGTACATGCCGGTCATGACATCAGCAATCGCCACCCCGACTTTGTAAGGCTCGCCATCCACCGGACCTGTGATCGACATGATGCCGCCGTAGCCCTGAACCATAATATCATAGCCGGCGCGATGGGCATTGGGGCCGGTCTGGCCAAAGCCGGTGATCGAACAATAAATCAGCTTCGGGTTGATGGCGGCAAGGTCATCATAAGCGAGGCCATATTTCTTCAGCCCCCCGACCTTGAAATTCTCGATCAGGACATCGGCTTTCATGGCCAGGGCGCGGATCAGATCAGCCCCTTCCGTGGTGGTGATATCAACGGCAAGCGACCGTTTGTTGCGGTTGGCGGAAAGGTAGTAGCCGCTTTCCGTCGTGTTGGCGCCATCGCCATCCGTGACGTAAGGCGGCCCCCATGACCTTGTGTCATCGCCTTTGCCGGGGCGTTCGACCTTGACGACATCAGCCCCGAGATCACCCAGCAATTGCGTCGCGCTGGGCCCGGCGAGAATGCGGCTTAAATCCAGAATTTTAATATCACCAAGTGGGCCTGAAGGTGTCATTTCATGTCCTTGCTGTTTCGCTTGAGATTAAACGCTGAACCCTGCCCAGATCAATCCCGCGGCGATCCAGAACATCACCACCGCGATGCCGAAATCAATTCGGGTCCATATTTTCGGGCTGGTCAGGCCGCGGCCAATGGCTTTTGCGCCATAACCAAGACCATAGAAAAACATGGTGCTGGCCAGATAAGCCCCAACGGCAAATTGCCA
>JAGWAQ010000176.1:0-1596 GCA_021296375.1 Alphaproteobacteria bacterium | reverse complement strand
ACCCGCAGACAACAAAAACATGCCGCCCCTGCAACCCGCAACGCAGGACAAAAGCGTTCTGCGCCCCGATCGCCAGAATGAGCGAGAACACCAGCACAAAGCCCTGAAGAAAACCCGTCATGACATGGCCTCATGACCGCGGGGTGAACACATAAATTTGATCTCGCTTTGTTGGATTTTAACTTGCGCAAGGCGAAAGGCGCATTACCTTAAACCTATGGGACGTTTCATCATAACCATCTTCAAAGTGCCGGCAACTGTTATCCGCCTGATGGCAGGCAGGATAATGGGCAGGATAACGGGCAAGATAACGCGCATGACTCCCGTGGTGCTGATGCTGATGGTCATGACGATGGTGCTGGCCCCTGCATTCGGCCCCGTTTTTGCCCCCGCTTTTGCTCCAGCCCGGGCCTACGCGGATGGTGATGACGGTCATGTCAGCCTGTTCAAAGGCGAGCTTGCGAGCCTATTTTCTTCCCACGCCAAATCCGGCAGACCCGAAGACGCTGATGTCAATACCTCAAAAATCTGGAAACTCTGGACCAATGACGCGCGTAATATCGAACTCATGCGTCGCGGCATGACCTATATGGAAATCGGCAACCTGTCGATCGCCGAAGAAGTCTTCACCCGTATCCTTGAACGTGAACCGACCTTCATGGAAGCCTGGAACAAACGCGCCACGGTGCGCTATATGATGAGTGATCTGAAAGGCTCGGAAGATGACATCAAGGAAGTCCTGAAGCGGGAACCCCGGCATTTCGGCGCCCTGTCCGGACTCGGGATGATCAAGCTCCAGAACGGCCAGCTTGACGACGCGCTGGATATTTACACCGATATTCTGGTCATCCATCCGTTCAGCCCTGACGCTGTTCGTCTTATTCCTGAACTTCAAAACAAACTGCGCGGTGACCCCGCCTGACCGGCTCCACCCTTTTATGCGCAAGAGGCGATCATGACGACATCACGTTCCATGGGGGATCTTTTCGGGGGCGCCACCAGCGGCGGCTGGCTGAACATGCGCACAGCACACCCCCATGATGACCCCGCCTTTGACATCGGGGTGATCGGGATTGGCGCGGCCACCCCCTACCCTCTTGGCGCTTATTGCATGGACGCCCCCGATGCCATTCGCCGGGCGCGATCATGGCCGGGGATACTTGACCATCATGATTTTGATATCCATGGCGTCACTCCATCCGCTGGCGTGCTTCCCCCTGGCGTGACAGCGGCGGATTTCGGCAATCTCGATGTTCGCGACAGCGCCGCCGCCAAGGACACCGCCTATAACCGCGAGCTGATCACCACCACCATCAGGGCGATGCGCGCGAAGGGAACCATCCCGATCATTTTTGGCGGTGATGATTCCATCCCTGTTCCGGTGCTGGCGGGCTATGATGAGCCGCTATCCATCCTGCAGATCGACGCTCATATCGACTGGCGCGATAATGTTGGCGGCGAAAGCCTGGGGCTGTCCAGCAACATGCGCCGCGCCAGTGAAATGGAGCATATTGGCAAGATTGTTCAGCTTGGGGCGCGCGGCATTGGCTCCGCCCGTGCTGATGATCTGCATGATGCGCTGGCCTATGGCACGTC
>JAGWAQ010000175.1 GCA_021296375.1 Alphaproteobacteria bacterium | reverse complement strand
TTTTACTGTTTTCGGGGCCGCTTTCGGGCGGGCCTTTGCCGCGGCTTTCTTTTGCGTTTTCGGAGCCGTTTTCGGGGCCGCTTTGGGGGCTGCTTTGGGTGCTGATTTAGTAGCCGCAGGTTGTTGCGCAGGTTGTTGCGCATGCTCAGCCGCAATGGCCGGTTCAGGCGTCTTTTGCGTCAAGGTTTCCGCCACGATCCGCGCCATGTTGTCCTTCAGCCAAAGGCCAATTTCATCGGCGATTACGCCGCGGATGGCTCCTGACATATCCGGCCCTGCCGGCACCGGAGCGGCGGGGGTGTAGGTGTCGAGATGATCGTGCAACTCTTGCTCAACATTGGCCTCAAGCTTGGCTTCAAGCTGCTGGTTGATGGCGTCATCCTGTTCAGGCGTCGGGGCGGTGGTTTTTGAACTCCCGTCCTGAAACGCCAGCACGGCGCTCATCGCGTCACTGATGATCTGCTGGCGGATTTCCTCTTCGATCATTTCTTCCTGCGGCGAGCGGTTGTCGGCCTCTTCTTCCAGGGCTTTGATGATCGCCGCTTCATCGGTCAGGGGCGCTGATGCGTCTTCGGTCGCCGCCTGCACCGGCAAAGGCACGGTCGGCAATGGCTTCATCGGGGCGGCAGAGACTTCAGGCGCGGTTTTTTCAGCTTGTTGGGCCGCTTCCGCCAGGCGGTGCATGCGGTCAAACTGGTTGATCCCGCGCCAGACAATAGTGTCAAGGTCGAGGATATTGTCCTCACCGTGATGTTCGTCAGCTTTTTGTCGCCACCACGCCATGGTTATTCAGGGTACCGCAGCAACGGGAATGGCCCGACGATAGGATTGTCGATCGGTGCGGCTTCCGCGGGGGTCCCCTGCCCTGTCAAGGCAAGGCCGGACGGCGTCAGAAGACCAGAAGCGGACAGCAATGTATAGGCGCTGATGACCTGATCATGTCGCGCCACCAGCAGGTTCAGTTGCGCGTTGACAACATCCTGTTCGGCATCGAGCTGATCAAGAACAGATTTCTGGCCGAATTTGACTTCCTTGATGGTGCCGTCACGGACAGCCGCCGCGGCATTAAGCTCCGCTTCATAGGCGTTGATCACCGCCGTTGCCGCCTGATAGGACCGAAAGGCATTTTCCGCTGTCAATACCGTGGTGCGGCGGTTTTCCGACAAATCATGCAGGGACTTCTGATGGTCAGCCGCCGCCCCCCGCGATTTCGCAAACACCGAGGTTGACGGGTAAAGCGGCATCGAGAAGGTGATGTTGGCGGAGGCCGTTTCCTTATCCATCAGGTTTGAGGTGGCGTCGGTGGTTTTGCCCGACAAGGTCAGGTCAAGGTTGGGGCGAACCTGCGCCAGCAGGACATCCATGGTCTTGCGGGTGATCCGTTCCGTCAGGTAGCTGATGTGATGACCGGGTTTGTGGTCAAGCGCGGATTTCGCGGCGGCGGCGGTGGTAAGCGGCAGATTTGCGGGAATAGCCGGCATGTTCATGGTCACAGGGGGGGTGCCGATCAGCGAGATATAGGTCGCTTCCGCTGTCGCCAGGTTGTTTTCGGACTGAATGCGATCAGCCATGGCGCGGGCATGACGGGCTTTGGTGCCGGAAAATTCCGTCGCCGAGCTTTCGCCAATTTCAAGCTTCAGGGTGGCGGCGCGCAGATGTTCATCCAGTCGCGCCAGATTGGCCGTGCTGATGCGCAAGCGATCGCGCGCTGATGACAGGCCCGTATAGGCCTGCACCGCCGCCAGCAAGACGTTCTCTTCCGTCATGGCGACCTGGTTCATGGCCAGATCAAGCTGCAGCAAGGCGACGGTTTCCTGGGCGGAGGAGACGCCGCCATCATAAAGTTTCTTTTTGACTTGCAAGGTCAGGTTGCGGCTGTCGCTGCGGGAAAACTCATCGCCCTTGACCGCCTGGTTACTGCGGGTCTGGTCCAGCGTCATCGAACTGCTCCATTCGGACCCCGCATGAGCGATCACCAGTTCTTCCCGAGCCGAAAGATAAGCTTTGTGGGAGGCCTTGATCTGTTCTGACGCCAGCAATGCGCGTTCAAGTTCACGGGTGAAGACATCGGCTTTCGCCAGCTGGGCAGACCCCATCACCACGCCGCCAAGGGCAAGAGCGCCAAGAAGTCGTAATGTCGTTCGTTTAAGCATCATACCCTCAAGATGGGTGTTCAGGGGTTAAAAAGCAAATGAACGTTCAACCGCAAATTCGTTCAGCATCGGGGTTTGGGCATCAAACAAGGTCGATGACGCAAAGCCGTCCCCCGCCCGAACATATTTAACAGCGCGGCCCGGTGAATTGGCATCATCACGCTGGATGGCAACAAGTCGGCCGTTTTCGCTCAATTGTTGGAGCAATTGGGTCGGCACATTTTCAACACTGCCTTCGATGATAATCGCATTATAGGGGGCTTCGGCCTTCAGGCCTTCGGTCAGCGCGCCGTGCAGGATCACCCCGTTATCGACGTTGTTTTCCGTCAAGTTGTTCTGGCCCTTTTCGGCGAGGTGGGCATTGCATTCAATCCCCACCACGGATTGCGCCAGGCGTGACAGGATCGCCGTCGAATAGCCGGTGGCGGCGCCAATATCCAGCACGCTGGGTGTGGAATTCAGGCGAAGCGCCTGCACCAGACGGGCAAAGACCATGGGTTCGAGCATAAACCGCGCTTCCCCCAGCATCAGGTCTTCGTCAATATAAGCAAGAGAGGCCAGATCCTCGTCAACAAAACTTTCCTTCGGGGTTTCTTCAAAAGCGATCAACACATTGGTATTGGTGACTTTATTTGTCCGAAGTTGGGATTCCAC
Source organism: Alphaproteobacteria bacterium (assembly GCA_021296375.1). Classification (GTDB taxonomy): domain Bacteria; phylum Pseudomonadota; class Alphaproteobacteria; order Puniceispirillales; family UBA1172; genus JAGWAQ01. The sequence goes on along the minus strand of JAGWAQ010000175.1, from coordinate 333 downwards.
CATGTAACGCCGACGTTCTGCATAAAGCGACATCCGGGGTTCTCCTTCAATGATCTTTTAACAGGTGCATATTGGGGGACAACATAACGCAAGCCTTGCGCTATTAAAAGATCGATTTGCAGATATATTTCACCCGCAATGGCGTGATAATCTGTGTTTTCGGCAAAGATGGGTTATTGACCCTGTCAGATGGTTGCGGTATGACACAGTCCTTCTCTACCGGCCCAGTGGCAGAGTGGTTATGCAGCGGCCTGCAAAGCCGTGTACATCGGTTCGATTCCGGTCTGGGCCTCCATTACCCCACATTTCGGCCCCTGTCATTTCGACTCCTGT
>JAGWAQ010000174.1 GCA_021296375.1 Alphaproteobacteria bacterium | reverse complement strand
GGCAGGAGAGGGGACATCGTGGGGCTATGACTTCCCCCTGTCACCGCGCAAGTGATGATGACGCTTTTAGCTTTCGCGGTTTTTGCTCGTGCCATGGTAAAACCCATTCCTGCCCTTTTACAGACGCATTTGCTGGACTTGCGCCGTCAAGCCGCCATCCAGCACCCACTATTGACGCGAAGCCTAGCGCGCTTCATCCCCCGCCAGCCAGTTGACCAGCCCCGCGACGTCATCGGGCGTGCCGTAACGTTTCATGGGGTGGACATCACGGACGGCGGTTTTCAGGCTTTCAATATCGCCGCTATCGCCAAAGAAGCTTTGCAGCATGGGGGTATCGATATACCCCGGGCAAATGGCATTGACGCGGATATTCTCCGGCCCATGGTCACAAGCCATGGCGCGGGTCAGGGCATGGACCGCCCCTTTGGTGGCGCAATAGGCCGCCAGTTGCGGATCAGCAATAAACCCGACATAAGAGCCGAAATTGATGATCGAGCCGCCCCCCGCCTTGCGCATCAGGGGCAGGGCGTATTTCGACACAAGAAAGGTTCCCGTCACATTGATGGCGAAAATCCGGTTCCAGTCTTCAAGGCTGGTGTCCTCGATCGTGTATTCGATTTCAATCCCGGCGGCGTTGACCAATACATCGATCTGGCCGTGATTGGCCGTAATCTCGGCTATCATCGCCTTGACGCTGTCTTCCGAGGTGACGTCAAGCGCAATATAGCTGATGTTATCGGGCCTTTCGCCTTGGGGTTTCGCCATATCCGCGGCATAGACATAAGCGCCTTCTTTCGCCAGTCGACGGCAAATCGCGGTGCCGATCCCGCCGGTGCCGCCGGTGACGACCGCAACCCGTTGTTCAAGTGGACGTGACATAAACTTAAGACCCCAGGTAAGATTGACGAACAAGACTGTGGAAATGATGGACGGCGTGTTCCGAAAGCCCCGAGCCGTCGGGGTCGACCATATAGCGCCCCTGCTGATAGGCGGGGGTTTGCATGCCGCGCTGAACGCTTTCCACCAGGTCAATGTCTTCAGGCTGCAGCACGTCATCAACAAATTTGATGGCCTCGACCTCTTCATCGGAAGGGGCGGTGTTTTCAAAGAAGAAATCAAATTCTTCATAGGTTTCTTCCGGCCCCACCGGGTAGAACCGCCAGACCATGAAATTGCCGCTGCCGGGGTAGCGCATCAAGGTGGTGTTGGGCCACAGGTACCACACCGCGTGATCAGTCACTTCCGCGCCATCGGTGGAATAGGCGTTGTTGTCACTGCGCCCGGCTTTCGCCATGTGGCTGGAATAAATCCCATGGGTGGTGACTTTATAAGTGTCCATTTCGATAAGCGTACAGAAATCACGATGGGCAACAGGGCAATGATAACATTCAAGAAAATTATCAACCACGGATTTCCAGTTGGCCTTGATGTTATAGGTCAGGCGGTGGGAGAAGGTCAGCTTGCCGAGATCAGGGGCAAAGCTCATGATCTCCTTGGACAGATCACCCGATTGCTGCGCCAGCGGGGCCGCCTTCGGGTCAAGATTGACGAACACCATATGGCAGAACACTTCAACCTGAACCTGATCAAGGCAGAAATCCGCGTTATTAAAGTTTTCGATAAATTGCGACTGGCGGGCTTCAAGGAACGTCCCGTCAAGGTCATAGGACCAGGCGTGGTAAGGGCAGATCACCCGCTTGGTGGTGCCTGAACCTTTCAGCAATTCATGGCCACGGTGTTTGCAGACATTGTAAAACCCCCGCAATTCCCCCTTGCGATCGCGGATGGCGACAATGCTTTGACCCTGAATATTCATGGTCACGTAACTGCCGTTGTCGCGCAATTGCTCCTCATGGCAGAGAAACTGCCAGGATTTGTGGAAAATCTCCGTCTGGTCGACCTTCAGCCACTGGGGGTCAATATAGGCGTTCTTATGCATCGAGAGGGATTTCGCCGGTTCATCATGCCAGCCGTTGAACAGCGCGCTGGCGGGGTGGGCGTTCAATTTGACATCATCCATCATGGCACTCCTTTAACCGTATTTGTCTAACCGTATTTGTCTAACCGTATTTTTTGGCAAATGGCGGGAAGCGGGTGCGTTCCGCCGCCACTGTCCAGTCCATATGATTGCGGACATATTCATTTGAGGCATCACGCACGGGCTGATAATCCCAGGACGTCATCAGCCCTTCCTGCATGGCTTTATGAACAGCCCGGCGCTGGTGTTGCGTCTTGATGAGATTGTCACGAATAGCGTCACTGTCCCAACGCTCCGCCACTTCGCGGGCAAAAGCGGCGGCCTGATCGGCATAGGCGGGGTCATCCGCCAGGTTGACCCGTTCTTCAGCGTCATTGCCGAGGTCATAAAGCTGCGGCGGGTCAATATCACAATGGATGTATTTCATCTTGCCGCGGCGGATCATATAAATAGGGTGGGAGGCGCATTCGGCGCAATATTCGGCGATGGCCTCATCCCCCGTGTCAGGGTGGCCTGTCGCGACAGGCCAGAGCGAGCGGCCGTCAATCGGCATCCCCAGTTCAGGGTCGGTATCAGCGATATCCAGCATCGTCGGCAGAAGATCGACGAGCGAACACGCGCTGTCCACCACCGACGGGTCAATCCCCGGGCCCGCCATGATAAGCGGCACACGCGCCGAATGTTCAAAGAAGCTCATTTTATACCAAAGCCCGCGTTCCCCCAGCATGTCGCCATGGTCTGAGGTGACGATCACGATCGTGTTGTCGAGCAATTGCGCTTCTTCTAGGGTTTTGACCAATTCCCCCACCTTGCTGTCAAAATAGGAGGTGTTGGCGTAATACCCCCGGCGGGCGTTGCGGATTTCCTGATCAGAGCAATCGGTGACATCCGCCTCAATGCCTTTTTTCAGGCGTTTGGAGTGGGGGTCGTCTTCCACCAGCTCGCCTTCACCAATATTCGGCATGTCGATGTCATCATCTGAATAAAGGTTCCACCATTCCGGCCGCGCGACATAAGGGTCATGGGGGTGGATAAAGCTCGCCACCATGCAGAACGGGCCTGACTTTTCCATCGCGTATTGGAAAATCTTGCGGCGGGCGGCAAATGCCACTTCCTCGTCATACTCGATCTGGAAGGTGGTGACGCCTTCGCCCGCTTCCTGCAC
>JAGWAQ010000173.1 GCA_021296375.1 Alphaproteobacteria bacterium | reverse complement strand
GGAGCCACATTCCACTGACATCCTGGCTCTGGATGAATAACGCCGGGAATTGATCACGTCTCTGCAAGACCTCCAGCAACAGCGCAATGAAACCTCACGCAAGATTGGCGAGATCAAGCGGGAAGGCGGCGATGCCGACGCCATCATGGCGGAAGTTGCCGCCATCAAGTCCAAAATCACGGCATTTGAAGATCGCGACCGTGAGCTGGGGGAACAGCTTGACGCCATTCTTCTGAGCTTGCCCAATATCCTTGATGCGGAAGTTCCTCAAGGCGATGACGAAAGCGATAATGTGCTGGTCCGCAGTCACGGCGAGGCGGTCCTGCCATCCTTCAAGGCCAAAGATCACGTCGAGCTGGGGGAAGCCCTGGGGATGATGGATTTCGCCGCCGGTGCCAAAATTTCCGGCGCCCGCTTTGTGGTGCTGAAGCAAGGGCTGGCGCGGCTTGAGCGCGCGCTTGCGGCCTTTATGCTGGATACCCATACCGGTGAATTCGGCTATCACGAAGTGCTGCCGCCGGCATTGGTTAAATCCGAGACCATGCAAGGCACAGGCCAATTGCCGAAATTCGCCGAAGACCTTTTCCATACCGATGATGACCGCTGGTTGATCCCCACCGCGGAAGTGCCGCTGACCAATCTTGTTGCGGGCGAGATTCTGGACGCGGACCAACTGCCGATGCGGATGACCGCCTACACCCCATGTTTCCGTGCCGAAGCCGGGTCCGCGGGCCGCGACACCCGCGGCATGATCCGCCAGCACCAGTTTTCCAAGGTTGAACTCGTGTCGATCGTTGCGCCGGAAGACTCCGCCGCTGAACTCGACCGCATGACATCTTGCGCAGAAGAGATTTTGAAACGTCTCGGGCTGAGCTATCGCGTCATGATGCTGTCCACCGGCGACACCGGCTTTTCCGCCCAACGCACCTATGATATTGAGGTCTGGTTGCCCGGTCAGGATGAAGGCAAGGGCATGTATCGTGAAATTTCATCATGCTCGAATTGCGGGCCGTTTCAGGCGCGCCGCATGAAGGCCCGGTTCCGCAACAAGGGCGAAAAGGACACGCAATTTGTCCATACCCTGAACGGTTCCGGCCTTGCCATTGGCCGCACGATGATCGCCATTCTTGAAAATTATCAGCAAGAAGACGGCTCTATCCGTATTCCTGACGCGCTTCTGCCCTATATGGGAGGCATGACCTCGATTAGCGTTGACGGAGCCTAGATTATGTCACCTGCCGATACGGCTGAACCTGCGAAAATAGTCAACCGCATCCTCATCACCAATGATGACGGGATCAACGCCCCGGGACTGGCGGAACTGGAGGCCATTGCGCGGCAACTGGCGGATGAGGTGTGGGTATTTGCGCCTGATGGCAATTGCTCCGGCTATGGCCGTTCCCTGACCATCACCCGTGATTTGAAAGTCACGGACCATGGCAATAACCGGTATTCCTGCGACGGCACGCCGACCGATTGCATCATCCTTGCGCTTAATCATTTCATGAAGGAAAGCCGCCCGGACCTGGTCTTGAGCGGGATTAACCTCGGCATGAATGTTGCCGATGACATCACCTGTTCCGGCACCGTCGGGGCCGGGTGGGAAGCGGTTGTTCACGGCGTTCCGGCGATTGCCTTGTCGCAGAAATACGACCGCCGCCGCATGGAGCTGGATAACCCTGAAAACTTCAGCGCCTCGCGCCACCACGCGGCGGGCGTGATCCGTGATCTTTGGGCAGAATCCTGGCCTGAAGATGTGCTGATGAATGTCAATTTCCCCAGCATTGACGCCGCGGAGGTCAAGGGCCGAAAAGCCATTAGCGTGGGTCGCCATAAAGCGGCGGATGATGTCATCAAGGGGGAGCAAGACGGCACCTGGCGGATTGGCATGTGGCGATTGCGCGACAGTCTTGACCCTGAAAGCGATGTTGGGGCAGTGTTTGACGGTTTCATCACGCTTTGCCCCCTGCGCATCAACATGACCGATTACGATCACCTGACCAAAATCAAGGCCATTGCGTCTTAACCATTGCGTTTTAACCACCGGCGGAAGGACCTGTTGCCGCGTCATGCTCGAACAACGTGCCATGCTGATCATGACCTTGCGGGGGCAGGGGGTGCGCGATACCTCGGTATTGAACGCGCTTGAAGTCACCCCGCGTGACGCGTTTGTCCCGCAAGCCTTGCGCCAGCACGCCTATGATAACGTGTCATTGCCCATCGCCCATGGCCAGACCATCAGCCAGCCCTATGTCGTGGCGCGCATGACGGAAGAGCTGGAATTAACCGGCCGCGAACGTGTGCTTGAAATCGGCACGGGTTCAGGCTATCAGGCGGCGGTGCTGTCGTACCTGTCGCGCCGCGTCTATTCGATCGAAAGATTGCGGCCTTTGCTGGTTGAGGCGGATCGCCGGTTGTCACAACTGAAAATCACCAATTACACGTCAAAACTGGCGGATGGCGCCCTTGGCTGGCCGGAAGCCGCGCCGTTTGACCGCATTATCCTGACCTGCGCGGCGGCGGACCACCCCCGAACCTTGCTCGAGCAATTGAAGCCCGGCGGGATCATGATCGCGCCGGTGGACGTTGAGGGCGGTCATCAGGCGATTTGCAAATACCGCAAGGACACAGACGGGCAGATCACCACGGACCAGTTGTTCGATGTAAAATTTGTGCCTTTGGTGACGGATAACCCCACCACGGATATTGCAGACACCTGAAAACTTGTTAAGATAAACGGGCTTAATAAAAAGGATTGTCATGTCACGTCTGGTGCTGATTGCAGGAAGTTTATTGATGCTGGCGGGATGTTTCGGCGGTGGCGAACGTGCGCTTTTGCCTGTCGTCAACGCGCCTCTGCGTGAAGACGTGCTGGATGTGCCGCCAAATGGCATCATCAAGGTTCGCGCAGGGGACACGATTTACACCCTGGCCAACCGCTATCAGGTGACGCCGCGCCGTATTATTCTCGCCAACAGCCTGGCGCCGCCTTACAATCTGGCGGGCATGCAAACCTTATCCGTGCCGAAGCCGCGCGCCCATATCGTGGCGGAAGGCGACACGCTGGACACGATTTCCGCGCGCTATAAAGTCAGCAAACCGTCGGTGATTGCCCTTAATAACCTGCCCACCCCTTATGATCTTCATATCGGCATGAGCA
>JAGWAQ010000019.1 GCA_021296375.1 Alphaproteobacteria bacterium | reverse complement strand
CAAAATTGAGGCAAAAAGATAGGATCAATCCATCCTGTTTTCATCGGCCGGAAGGACGCCGCCATGCTTATTGATTGCCTGCAGTATTGCAACTGGTCGCCGAAGATTTTCAGGCAATGGCGCGAGGGCGGGGTTGATGCTGTTCACGTCACCATCGCCTATCATGAAATGTTCCGCGAAACCGTCGCCAATTTCGAGCAATGGAACCGCTGGTTTGAAGAGCATGATGACCTGATCACCCCGGCGGGGAGTGCCGCCGAAGTCGAAGCGGCAAAAGCATCGGGACGGACGGCGGTGATTTTCGGCTTCCAGAACCCGTCGCCCATGGAAGATGACATCGGGTTGGTGGAAATCCTCCACAAGCTGGGGGCGCGGTTTATGCAATTGACCTACAACAACCAGTCGCTCCTGGCGACGGGGTGTTATGAGGCCGAAGACATGGGCCTGACCCGCATGGGGCGTGAGGTGGTGGAAGAAATGAATCGCGTCGGGCTGGTGGTGGATATGTCGCATTCCGCTGAACGCTCGACCCTTGAGGCGGCGGAACATTCATCGCGGCCGATTGTCATCACCCATGCCAACCCGTCGTTCTGGCATCCGGCGCGGCGCAACAAGTCTGATGATGTGCTGAAGATGCTGGCGGAAACCGGCGGGATGATCGGGTTTTCCCTCTACCCTCATCATCTCAATAATGGCCCGCAATGCGGGCTAGAGGATTTCTGCCAGATGATCGCCGATACCGCCGATAAAATGGGCATTGATCATATCGGTTTTGGCTCTGATCTGTGCCAGGATCAGCCCGACAGTGTCGTGGAATGGATGCGCGTGGGCCGCTGGACCAAGAAAATTGATTACGGCGAAGGTTCCGCCAGCAATGCCGGATTCCCCCCGATGCCAAGCTGGTTTAAAGACAATCGCGATTGGGGGAATATCCTGAACGGATTGCGCAAGATCGGGTTTTCCGCCGAAGAGGTTGCGAAAATCGCTGGCGGCAACTGGCTCGAATTTTATCGCAAATCGTTTGACAGCGCCCCCAAAAGCCAATCATAACGGATTGAAGAAAAAGACTCATTACGACAACATAATTCATTACGACAAGATAATTATTGTCAGAATAATCATGCGATGGCCCGCCCCCTCTGGCATCCCCGGCGGTGGCGATTAACCTTAAGGTGCTGAAGATGAGCTCGAGCCCAGCGAAGATGACCACCACCTCTCTTCCCTTGCGCGCCCCTGATGCGGTGATGCGCCTCGAACGCATGGGGTCGTATCACCCGATGCGCCTGTCGTTCTCGCGCCAGCTCCTGCGGCGGATGGCGACGGAAAACTGGTCGGTTGAAATCGGCGAATGGGCGATTGATGACCGCGGGTTCGGCCATGCGGTGATCAAGGCCGTTACCCCTGACCATACCTACAGTCTTGTCGCCTTCAGCCATGATCTTGATGATGCCGACCGCTCGGACCGCGTCATTGCGGAACGCTGGGACGCGACCTTCTCGCTTGTCGATGGGGTGCCGGGCGCCGCCGCCATCGCCGCCATGGCCGACACGGTCTCAAAGCAGGAAGCGGGCCGCCAGGCGTCGGATCAACTGACCTTGAGCCGCGCCAATAAATCGGTCCGCATGTTCAGCCATGTCATCGACAGTCTGGCGGCGGGCAAACAGCCTGACGGCAAAATGGTCAATGACATCGGTTATGTCATGCGCACCACGGCGGTCTATGGCAATGGCAAATTCGGCATTGGTGACCGTGATAAAATTGCCCATCGTCCGGCGATGCTGGGGGCGTTTCAGGTGGAAATGCTGACGGTCTATCTGATCCGTCATTTCTCGCTTGCGCTGATCAGCCATCTGGCGCGCGTCAAAGGTGGGGGGAAGGCGGTTGAACTTGACCGCCGTTACGCCCGGCATTTCGGGATCGGCAATGCCACGGGCCTCGGCATGGCGCCGTTTCTTGTCCATCATCAAGCTTTGCTGCATGGCTGGATGGAAACCCGTGAACTCGCACTGGCGACGGTCTTGGGGCAGGCGTCGATCAGCGCTGAGGCCGGTGAGATGATCACCGCTCTTGTTGACCGCGCCATCGCCTATACCGCGCAATGGCGTGTCGATGATCAGGTGCAATCGGCCCGCATCACCACCCTTGAAGAAGATCTTTCGCAACTGCAATCCTGGGTTCAGGGCAATTGGTGGCGAGGCGATCATGCGCTCAAGACCTTGATGGATAAAGCCGCCGCCCATCTGTCGCTGGAAGCGCAGGAAATGTTGGTGTCGATCGTGCTGGAACCGTTTGGCGCGCTGATCGATGATCTCGCCGCGGGCATGAGTATGCGCGAGAAATCCAGCATTCGCCCTGACGCCACGGTGGGGCAAGCGATCGCGCTGGTGGAACGTGATTACCGCTGGGCGCTGGAGCTTGATCTTGATGACCGCGCGCAATCGGAGTTGTTCTGGTATGTCTCGGAAGCCAAGCTGGAGCCAAGGCTCGGCCGGCGATTTGAAGAAGAGGGCGCTGATCAGGAAATGCCGTTTGATATCCCCCATCAAATTCAGGCAATGATGCCGAGGCTGAAGGCGGCAAAGGCCACCATGCCGCTGGCGGGGTTTATGCTGGCGCATCCTGAATGCCGTTATGTCTTGAAGCGCATCATGACCACCGACGCTTACCCCTATTCGGAAATTCGCGATAACCTGGTGGCGGCGACCACCCGTCCTATTGATATGCTGCGCTGCAAATTGAGCTTTTTCGGGGCGTCGAAATTTGACCCCAAGTCTGATCTGTGGACACGCATCACCCTTTATCAAGGCGCGCCGCTGGCGGATGAATTGACGCGTGACACCGCCGATGGCTGGCTGTTTGCGCCGCTTGCGGAATAACACAGGATGATCATTCTATCGCGCAACGAAATCCGCGCTGAAATTGAAAAAGCCATTCGCGGGGCTGGCGCCAATTGGGGGCAGGCCAAAGATGGCGGCGTGATGGCGGCGTATCTGGCGGGCCATGGCTTGCCGTTTCTCGGCACCGTCACCCGTTGCCTTGACGGCTATGACAGTCAGGCTGAAACCGATCACCTGATCGCGCCGCTCAATGGCATCATGACGGCGGAATACGTGGCGGGAACGGCCCAGCCCTGGTCCGGGCCGGTGATGGCCATCCGGTTTCTGGTCGCCGCCATGGGTATTGTTGCCGATGAACAAGAGACGTCGCTTTGTCTTTATGATGATGCCGGTGTTCTGGCTTATGCCGAAGGCGCGGAGTTGTTCATTCGTTCTCATAGTTTAGAAGGTGGTTTGGCCCATAGTTTAGAAGGTGGTCTGGCCCATAGTTTAGAAGGTGGTGATCGGCGCCTTCGCCTGACGGCGGAGGCATGCGCAACGGATCAGCTCGATCAGTGCCCCTGGTTGCAGGACACGGCGGTGCACGCCTCAAGCAAGTGCTGGCAAAAGCTCGGCAGCTACGCTTTTAAAACCTACGTCAAAGAGACGGAGGAAAAACGCCGCGCGGGTGCCGGTGCCGGTGATATCGACAACAGCTGAGGCCCCATCAGCCCGAATAATCAGGCCGAATTATCAGCCCGAATAATCATGTGGCCAGATCAAGGGTGAAGAGCTTGCCGCCCTTTGGCGCCTGGTAATCGCAACCCGCCATCCGCAACGCCATCCAGATCATCGCCTGATTGCTGATCACCACAGGTTTGCCCAAAGCCTCTTCCAGTTCAGGGATCACCTCAACCCCCGGCAGGGCCGTGCAGGACAGGAACACGACATCGGCGTCAGGGTGATTGGCTTTCCTGGCGGCGTCGATCAGTGAGCTGGGGTCGATATGGGCAATGTCACGATCATCAGAAATATTCAGGCAATGATGGGAAATAATATTGAGCCCTTTCGTCGCGAAGTAATTGGCCAGTTTCTGGCTGGCGGCTTCAGGGTATGGCGTCAGGACGCTGACTTTTTTCGCGCCAAGGGCATTGATGGCGGCGACCCCGGCCAGGGCCGGGTTGGTGGCGGGGGTGCCGGGCTTGCCTTCATCGAGCGCATCCAGCACCGATTGGTCCCCGAGGGTGGCGGAGGCCGATGTGCAGCCATAGCAAATGGCGTCAATCGGCTGGTTGGTCAAAATCAATTCCGCCGCGCGGGCGATATGGGGCTGCATCAGGCGCAGGTTTTCCGGCGTCACGGGATTGATGAACTCAACCCTTGAGGTATAGACACAGACCTCTTCGCTGGGGATCAGGCGATAAATGTCGCGCTCAAGGGTGATGTCGGTGGACAGCGCGATCATCCCGATGCGGTAGTCGACGGCACGGTCAATCAAGCTGACGGCATCGTGCATGATTTCAGCTTGAGGTGCGGTGATCTCGGTCATTGATAGTCTCCTGTCCTGAATGGCATGAAAATATCTTAACAAATTGGCGAAATGATAAAAGGATAATCCGGATGGTCGTGAAGACCGGCACGAATCGTTTCGGGCGGTCGCGACAGGGGATGATTTTCAGGAGATCGGGGGGAGGAAAGAAATTTTATTACGGAAACCCCAAAATTTCATTGCAGAAAAAATGGTAAATAAGAGTTTTTTGCTAATCTTATTTCAACAATATCGAAATATTTTGGTTCAACAAATTGACAGCCGCCAGAATTACACCATTATAGATAAACGCTCTTTTTGCGCCAACTTCCTTCAGGGGAACCTGTCGTGTTGGTCGGGGCAAGAGGTTTTAATTGGTGGGGAAACCCGCCGCTCTACATAATGGTGAGGAGAAAGACATGAAACGTCGTGACTTTATGACCAAAGCTGGTCTTGGTGGTGTAGCCACCGCAACCGCACTTGCTACTCCAGCAATTGCACAGGATCGTATCGAGATCGCCATGGTGTCCACATGGCCACGGGATTTCCCGGGTCTGGGTACTGGTGCGCAGCGCTTTGCCGCTCGTCTTGGTGATGTAACTGACGGCCGCATCCAGGTTACTTATTATGCTGCAGGTGAACGTGTTGGCGCATTTGACAGCTTTGATGAAGTGGATTCCGGCAACGCTCAGGCGTACCACGCTGCGGATTACTACTGGAAGGGCAAGCACCCGGGTTGGGCGTATTTCACCGCTGTTCCTTTTGGCCTCAGCTACAACGAAATGAACTCATGGATCAACTGGATGGGTGGTCAGGAGCTCTGGGATGAGCTGGCTGGCGAATACGGCCTGAAGTCCATCGCTTGTGGTAACACCGGCGTTCAGTGGGGCGGTTGGTTCAACAAGGAAATCAACTCCGCTGATGACCTCAAGGGTCTGAAGATGCGTATTCCTGGCCTCGGCGGTGACGTCATGGCCAAGCTCGGCGCGTCTCCTGTTTCCCTGCCAGGCGGCCAGATCTACGAAAACCTCGTCTCTGGTGCGATCGATGCGACTGAGTGGGTAGGCCCATGGAACGATGAAGCCATGAAGTTCTACGAAGCCGCAAAATACTACTACTACCCAGGTATGCACGAGCCAGCATCACAGCTTGCTGCCGGCTTTAACGCGTCCTTCTGGGGCACCTTGTCCGAAACCGACCAGATGCTGATCCAGGCGGTTTCTCAGGCTGAAAACAGCAACATCATGGCGGAATACAACGCCAAGAACGGTGCTGCTCTTGAGCGTCTGATGAACGAGCAGGGTGTTGAAGTTCGTGAATTCAACGAAGAAGTTTACGAAGCTTTCGGTCGTGGTTCCGAAGAAGTCTACGCCGAAGTTGTTGAACACTCTTCACTGGCTCGTCGTATTCACGAATCCATGGTTGCCGCACGTAAGACCGTTGGTGAATACCAGCAGCTCAACGATGTGGAATACGTCCTCAAGCGTAACGCTGTCCTCGAGGGCTAATCTCACTTTGAAAAGGCGGAACGCGAGTTCCGCCTTTTCTTTTTTCATGATTCTTAAAGGGTTGAATGATCATGCCTGACGCAAAAGGTCTTAATCCTGTTGTTGTGTTCATCTGCCGGTTTGGCGGCTTGGCCAGTGTATTCTTGGCACTGGTGTTTATTCTGAACAATTTTCTTACCTATATCGGCGGGCTTCCCGGGATCTACGGCACCTTTGGGGCGTCGGGTCTCTTCGGTTTTGAAGCGCCGAAAGGTGATGTTTCAGGCGGCGTCCTTGCCATGGGCTGGATGCAAGTGGGCCTGGCCCTGGCGGCGATTGTTGGCGCCGGGTATTACACCCGTTCCGGCGGCTCGCTTTCGGTTGACGCCGATCGCATGGACAAGCTCGCTTCCTATATTATCCGCGCCGCCTTCTGGGGCGTGTTGCTCGTCGGGGTTGCCGATGCGGTGATCTCATTTATCCGTGTGGAAGACCTGCACACGGCGATGTTTGGCAAGACGATTGCCACCAAACTGGGGCTGTCGTCATGGCGGGGGATGTATATTCATATCCCGCTTTTGCTGCTGGGGGCTGTGATTGCCATCCGCGACAAATCGGTATCCGTGGTCTGGCTTATTCTGCTGGTGGTGGTGGCGGAACTGCTGATCGTGCTGGCGCGCTTTATCTTTGCCTATGAGCAAACCTTCATGGGTGATCTGGTGCGGTTCTGGTACGCCTCGCTGTTCCTGTTTCCAAGTGCCTACACCTTGAAACAAGAAGGCCATCTCCGCGTTGACGTGATTTTTGCGTCGTTCAAGGCGCGCACCCAAGCCTGGGTTAACGCTTCCGGCACCGTGGCGTTCGGGATCCCTCTCTGCTGGGTTGTGCTGCTCTTGGGCCTGTCGGGCAAATCGAGCCTGATCAATAGCCCGATGCTGAACTTTGAAACATCAATGAGCGGGTTTGGCATGTACGTCAAATACCTGATGGCGGCTTTCCTTGTCGTCTTTGCGCTGTCGATGCTGATCCAGTTCACCAGTTATTTCTTTAATGCCCTGGCGGTCATGAATAATGATGACAAGTCCGGCCAACCCTCTGCTAAAGGGGCCTGATCGATGGAACTCTTTTTTCTCGCTGTTCTCTTTCTGGTGATGATGTATGCGCTTGGCTCCGGCTATCCCGTGGCTTTTGCGCTTCCCGGTGCGGCTATCCTGACGATCTCCCTTGCGGGCATTTGCGGCTATTTATTTGCCAGTGATTCCGGCGAGTATTTCACCCAAGACGGCCCTATTGAATGGCTGCCGGCGGGGGTCACGAACTTCCGCGGGATTTATTGGGAAGTCGAGCGCGATACGTTGATCGCGATTCCGCTGTTTATTTTCATGGGCATTATGCTCCAGCGCTCCCGTATCGCGGAAGACCTGCTGGTTACCATGGCGCAGTTGTTTGGCCCTATTCCGGGCGGTCTCGGCATTTCTGTTGTATTTGTCGGGGCGCTTCTGGCGGCCACCACGGGTATCGTGGGCGCGACGGTGGTGGCGATGGGGCTGATCTCCCTGCCGGCCATGCTGCGCAACAATTACTCCAAGCCTCTGGCGACCGGCACGATCTGCGCATCAGGGACACTTGGTCAGATCATTCCGCCGTCGATCGTGCTGATCATTCTGGCGGATCAGCTGGCCAGCGCGGCGGATCAGGCGGCGTCGGAACGCAAGTCACTCTATAAAGAGGCGACGGGCGAATTTTCCATGCCATCGACGCTTGATATTGTGTCGACCTCTGCGGGGGATATGTTCCTTGGGGCGTTTATCCCCGGGCTGGTTCTGGTCGGTCTTTACATGGCCTATATCCTGATCTCCGCCTTGTTGCGGCCGTCCACGGCGCCGGCGGTGCATTACGACGGCAAGCTGATGGAACGGGCCTTCATCATGAAAGTGCTGATGGCGCTGGTGCCGCCACTGGTGCTGATCTTTGTGGTGCTGGGTTCGATTATTGCGGGTATCGCAACGGTCAACCAGGCCGGCGCGATTGGCGCGGTCGGGGCCACCATCATGGCGGGCTATCGGTTACGGGAAGGGCATAAAGACGCGTATTATCCGGCGATGCTTTCAATCGGCTCGTTGCTGGTGATCATGGTGCTGATGAACATTTTCTCACTTAATGTGCGGAAGATCGAAAGCGGTTTTGACATGCTCGGCATTGCCCTGGCGGCTGTTGCTGTTGTGGGGTTTGTCGCTTCTGTCGCATGGTCGGGCTGGCGCACCTTCAAAATTGAAGACACCCTGAACGGGGTGATGGTGGAAAGCGCCAAGACAACCTCCATGGTGTTCATCATTCTTCTTGGGGCGGCGATGCTGACTTCCGCTTTCCGCGGTTTTGGCGGGGAAGAAATCGTCAAGCATTTCCTGACCGGTCTGCCCGGGGGGTTCTGGGCGCAGTTCATTGTGGTGATGCTGGTGATCTTCCTGTTGGGGTTCTTCCTCGACTTCATCGAAATCGCCGTCGTGGTGGTGCCGATTGTTTCGCCCATTTTGCTGGCCGACCCATCGTCGAACGTCACCGCCGTCTGGCTTGGTGTCATGATCGGGTTGAATATCCAGACCTCGTTCCTGACGCCACCATTTGGCTTTGCGCTGTTCTATCTGCGCGGGGTGGCCTCAAGCGTGGTGAAGACCATTGATATTTATAAAGGCGTGGTGCCGTTTATTGCCCTGCAGTTGCTGGGGCTGACGATTGTCGGGTTCTACCCGCCGCTGGTGAACTATCTGCCGGTGCGGACCTACCTGACGTCGGAAACCGCGCCACCTCCGAAAAACCCGCGCCTTCAGGCCTGCCTCGAAGATCATCTGTTCACCCAGTATCTTGAGGAAAAAGACGGGCTGATGTCGGCGAATGCCACCCTGGCGTCGCTTGATCTGTCGGCTGTTTCGCCGGTCATCAAACGCAACATCAACACGACGACGAAAGGCGTGAATGGCATTTTTGACCAGATCGCCACCATCCGTGCGGCTGAAGATGATGTGGCGGCGGCGGCGGTCGATTACCGTCCTGTCCATCGCGTGGTGCGGACGATCGAACGTGATATCCGCCGCAATGACCGCAAGCTTGAGCAGATGAAGAAAGACCTGCGTGGCCTCGATGATCCTGATGCTCAAGACGCCCTGCGCGCCGAGATGGATGCGCTTGAAGTTCAAAACGAAGAACTGCGGGCTGAAATTCCGGCTGAATGGGAATCGGCGAACAAGGATTACAAAACCATTACCGCCACCCTCAAGAAGGCCCAGCGCAGTTACCGCAAAACAGTGGATGATGCCTATTCCGGCCTGATCGACAGCATCATGGTGCTGGAAGCGGCTGATGATCTGGCGGCTATCCTGCCTGATCTGCGGGCGCTGGAAGGGGTGATCACCATGGACGGCCCCCATGACGTCGCCCGTGATGAAATCAAGGAAGTGTCGTCAATGCTGAACGCGGTTCCCGGCACCAATGCCATTTCCTCGGCTTTGTCCAAGGCCAAGAAAGCCCTGCGCAAGCGGAAGGAAAAGCCGAAAAAAGCGCTGAAGGAGATCAAGAAAGCCATCAGCCTGATGGAAGCTGATGTTGCGTCACGCCAACAGGCGCAAGCGACGGTTCTGCCCGCTCTTAAAACCTATGAAGAGGCGGTGCGCAACACCATTGGCCTGCGTCAACAGTCACGCCTGACGACAGACCTGGCGACGTCAATTTCCGGCTGCCTGGCCCGTCACCGTGACATTTCGCTTCATTTTTAAGGTTGGGCATTTTCAGGAGAAAGACATTTCCAGAGCCAACACTATCTTATGAAAAAGCCGCCATTACGGCGGCTTTTTTTATGACGGCGGCAGAAAAGGATTAACTGCGCAATCCGGCTTTCCGCAAGCAGCTTTCATAGTCTTCGCGGTTGACGTAACAGCCCGCCATTTCCCGCTGGCCACGGAACGCCGCCCGGCCATGGAGAATCCGCCAGTTGTCAAACACCAGCATCTGGCCGGGATTAAGGATATGCCGCCATTGCATGGCGGGGTCATTGGCCAGGGTATCAAACGTCTTGCTGGCTTTGTAGAAACGCGCCATATCAGCATCATTCAGGCGGAAGGGGGCGCGGTCATAATTGTTAAAGGTGATCTGGGCGATCTCCCCGTCATGGCCATAGCGGAACGGCGGGCGTTCGGCACGCAGCATCACGCCATCACCGATATACTGGCCAGGCACGGCAATTTCCGCCAGTGCTTGCGCGTCCTCGGGGTGGTCTGCGCGCATCTTGTCGTGGATGGCAAACCCGTCGACCATGATGCTGTCGCCACCTTCGGCGTCATAAGCGCAACACAGCAGCATCTGCAGCCCCGGGGCATCATGGCTGTAGGTGCCGTCGGTATGGGGGCGCAATTCTTTCGGCGTGTAGGCGCTGTCATCCATGCCTTCATTGGCGGCAAATTGCCAAAGCCCCCCGAAAATGGTTTCCCGCACATAGCCCATGGATTTCGCCACCGCGTCAACGCTTGCCATGGCGGTGGGGACATTATTGAGAACGGCAAACCCCAGGTGGTGAATGGTGTTGACCAATCGTGAGCGGCCGTCGGCTGTCACGTGATCATCGGAGGTCAATTCATCCCAGTTGAGGTGCAGTTCGTCTTCCGGCAAGGATTGGCCATCCCAACGACGTTGCGGGGCGGTATGGCGGACGTCGATACGGGCAAACTGATAGAGAAACGACGACGGGTAGGCAATCGGTGCGCCCTGATCCGGCCAGGTCATGATGAGGTTATCGCCACCATCATCAAGATGGGGGTGTTCCGGCACCATGGATTGATCAGCGGAGGCGGTAAAAAATTCCCGCTGGTGACTGCGGTGATCCCAGCTGACATCATCCTGCGCGTGGTCGCGCAACCAGAACAACGGAAAAGCGGAACGGGTGTTGTCATCCCAGGTCAAATCAATATGACTGGCCGTCTGATGGACAGAAGTCAGTTGTGGCATGGCCGGATCACTCCTACAAAAAACACTGATGATCCAGTCTGGCCTGAGCGGCGCCGTCAAATCAAGAAAGAAAATCACGATTGAGGTTTCGCGCAAGCTGGGTGATGATAAAGCCCCCCTCATGACATGGAGCGCGACATGCCCAAGACCGAAACCTTGACCTTGACGACGGCAAAGGGGCATCAGCTGTCGGCACGGCTTGATCATGCCGTCGGGCCGCATCGCGGTTGGGCGATTTTTGCCCATTGCTTCACCTGCTCAAAAGACATTCTGGCGGCGGCACGGGTGGCGCAGGAATTGGCGATGGAAGGGATAGGCACCTTGCGGCTTGATTTCACCGGCCTCGGGCAATCGGAAGGGGAATTTGCCGACACCAGCTTTACCTCAAATATTGATGATATCGCGACGGCGGCGGCCTGGCTTAAGGCCCATCACGACGCGCCGGCGATTCTGGTCGGGCATAGTCTTGGCGGGGCGGCGGTGCTGGCGGCGGCGGCAAGCCTGCCGTCGATCAAAGGCGTGGCGACCATCGGCGCCCCGGCGGACCCGCAACATGTCGAGCATCTGTTTGCTGATCATCTTGAGGATATTCGCCGTGACGGCTCTGCTGAAGTGTCGATCGGGGGGCGACCGATCAAGGTTGGCAAGGGTTTTGTTGATGACCTGATGACCCATGACGCAAAAGCGGTGATCGCCGGATTGAAGATTGATCTTCTGGTCTTGCATTCGCCTGTTGATGCGATCGTCGGGATCGACAACGCGGCGGCGATTTATGGTGCCGCCAAACATCCGAAATCCTTTGTCTCGCTCGACCGTGCCGACCATTTGTTGAGCCGCCGTGAGGACAGCCATTTTGCCGCCCGCATGATCAGCGCCTGGGCCGCGCGTTGCCTGGGCGACGGGGTTGAGATCGAGGATGGAAGTGATGGCGCGGTGATGGTGCAGTCCAGCCCCGACAGTATTCTTGCCCATGATATTCGGGTCGGTGCCCACCGCATGCGTGCCGATGAACCGCCAAGCTTCCCTGGCGGCAGGGATTCCGGCCCGGCGCCTTATGATTTCCTGAACGCTGGCCTTGGGGCCTGCACGGCGATCACCATCCGGCTGGTGGCGGAACGCAAGAAATGGCCGCTCGAAGGATGCAAGGTTGAGGTCCGTCACCGCGCTGAGGGTGAGGGTGACGCCAAGCGCGATTTTTTCACCCGTGAGCTGGTGCTGGACGGCCCTCTTGATGATGATCAGCGCAATTACCTGCTGGCGATTGCCAATAAATGCCCGGTCCATAAAACCCTTGAACGGGCGGCCCATGTTGACACGCAGCTCAAGCCCTGACGGCGGTGAACTCAAGCTGTAATTTTGATGGACAGGGATGGTGATCCAGATTAGCGTTTTTGAATAAAAGAAGTGAACGCGCATTTTATTCTTAATGAGGAAGAGACCCATGAACGCTCCCCATACTGCGACTAGCCACGTTCGTGACACCCGCAAGATTGACCCGACCCGTGGTGGCGCCAGTGGCGCAACCATGCCGGATGGCTCCCCGCGTGACAATGATCGGGTTGAGATCGGCCCCACCGCCCTGGCGTTTGCGGAATGGGAGGCGGCAGGGCTGACCCCCCCTAACCTTGCTGAGATGCGGCGGTACCGTCTTGACCGCATCGTCGCGCAATTGCAGAAATCTGATTACGGCGCGGCCCTGCTTTTTGACCCGCTTAACATCCGCTACGCTACGGATTCCACCAACATGCAGCTTTGGAACACCCATAACCCGTTCCGCGCCTGTTTGGTGACGGCAACCGGCTACATGATTCTCTGGGATTACAAGAACTCGCCATTCCTGGCGGCGCATAACCCGTTGGTGCGGGAAGTGCGGTCAGGGGCGTCGATGTTCTATTTCGCCAATGGCGACCGCATCGGCGACGCGGCGAAAGATTTTGGCGCAGAAATCGCCGCCCTCATGCGTGAGCATGTGGGGGACAACACCCGGCTGGCGGTGGACAAGATCATGGTGGCGGGGTTGCGCGCGCTTGAGGCGGCTGGCCTGACCGTTGAAGAAGGCGAAGTGGTGATGGAACATGCCCGCGCCATTAAAGGCCCTGATGAAATTCTGGCGATGCGCTGCGGGATGTACGCTTGCGAGCAATCGGTCCATGCCATGGAAGCCGCCGCCACCCCCGGCATGAGCGAAGACGCCATCTGGGCGGTGCTGCATGCGGCCAATATCGAACGTGGCGGCGAATGGATTGAAACCCGTTTGCTGGCCTCCGGTCCCCGCACCAACCCGTGGTTTCAGGAATGCGGCCCGCGGATTGTCCAGAATAATGAAATCCTGGCCTTTGATACTGATCTTGTGGGGTGCTACGGCATTTGCAGTGACATTTCCCGCACCTGGTTCCTCGGTGACGGGGAGCCGACCCAAGAGATGAAAGATGATTACAATCTCGCCTATGAGCATATCCAGACCAACATGAAGCTGATGAAGCCCGGGGTGTCTTTCCGTGAGCTGACTTTTGGGGGCCATCAACTGCCGGCGCTTTACAACAAGCAGAAATACTCCTGCCGGTTCCATGGTGTCGGGCTGTGTGATGAATGGCCGCTGATCGCCTACCCTGATGATTACGTTGAGGGCGCCTTTGACCATGAATTGCAGGCCGGGATGGTGCTGTGCGTCGAAGCGCTGGTCAGCCGTGAGGATGGTGAGTTTTCCATCAAGCTCGAAGATCAGGTGCTGGTGACGGAAGACGGGTTTGAAAACCTCACCCGCTATCCGTTCTGCGATCGTTTGTTGGGATAGGAAGCGTCAATCGTCCAGCAGCCGCACTTTGCCGATATGGGGCAGGTTGCGGTTGTTCTGGGCGTAATCGATGCCATAGCCGACGACAAATTCATCAGGAATATCAAAACCGACCCAGCGGCTGTCGATCTCAACTTCGCGCCGTGACGGCTTGTTGAGCAGGCAACAGACTTCAAGACTTTTGGGTTTGCGCGTGGTCAGGATATTCAGCACCTGCGACAAGGTGTGGCCGGTGTCGATAATGTCTTCGGCGACAAGCACGTCAATGTCTTCAACTTCACCGTCGAGGTCTTTCAGGATGCGCACTTCGCGGGATGATGTCATGCCACTGCCGTAGCTTGAAACGGTCATGAAATCGACTTCAACAGGCAAATCAAGCCGCCGCACCAGATCAGCAATAAACATGAAACTGCCGCGCAACAGCCCCACCACCACCAGCTTTTCCGAATTGGCGTAATGACGGTTGATGTCCCGGGCAAGCGCGTTAACTCTTGCGGTGATCTCACTTTCAGGGATCATGATGTCGATTTCATAAGGCTTGGTCATCGGAGCAACTTTCGCAAAAACAGACATGCCTAACCTAACCGATTACGCCGCGAGGTGCCACGGAAAACAGCCCAATATGACAGTGCGCCGCCCGAGACGCTCTTGTTCGGGTCGATGCGCTTGTTCGGGCCGATGCTCTTGAATTGCCGCGGGGTCTTATGCAGAATAAAACCTTACAACTTCAGGCGGGTTCCCGCGAAAGGCAAAACAATGGCAACAGTGGCGTTTATCGGATTGGGCGTGATGGGGTATCCCATGGCAGGGGATCTTCAGGCGGGGGGGCATGAGGTGACGGTCTATAACCGCACCGCATCAAAGGCCGAGGCCTGGGTCAAGCAGCATGGCGGCGGGATGGCCGCCACCCCGAAAGAGGCCGCCGAGGGGGCTGAATTTGTGTTTGCCTGCGTTGGGGCTGATGATGATTTGCGGGCGGTTACGTCAGGCCCTGATGGCGCGTTCCAATCGATGGAAAAAGGCGCGATCTTTATCGACAACACCACCGCCTCTGCCGATGTCGCGCGGGAATTGAATGCCATGGCGCAAGACCAGGGCCTTGGTTTTATCGACGCGCCGGTTTCAGGCGGTCAGGCGGGGGCTGAAGGCGGCATCCTGACCGTCATGTGCGGCGGCGATGGGGGGGATTTCGCCCGTGCCGAACCTGTGATCAGGGCTTACGGCAAAATTGTCACCTTGATCGGCGGGGCGGGCGCTGGCCAGCAGGCCAAAATGGTCAACCAGATCTGCATCGCCGGGCTGGTGCAGGGGCTGTCGGAAGCGCTTAATTTCGGGCAGCGCGCCGGGCTTGATATGGACGCCGTGCTGGACACGATCTCCGGCGGCGCGGCGCAAAGCTGGCAGATGGTCAATCGCGGCAAGACCATGGTGAAGGATGAATTTGATTTCGGTTTCGCCCTCGACTGGATGATCAAGGACCTCGGCATTTGTCTTGAAGAAGCGCAATCCAATGGCGCGCCCCTGCCCGTCACGGCTGAGGTGCTGGGCTATTACAAGGAGCTGTCGGAAAAAGGCTTTGGCCGCAATGACACCTCCGCCCTGATCCGCCGCCTGCGGTCATCTTAAGGATGTCTTTAGTTGTTGACCGCTTGAGGAAACTCTTCAAACGGCGCCATGTCATCCTCAGGCACGGTTGAATAGAGATGAGGATAGAAGGGTCTCATAAATTCCGCATGGTTCAGGATAACCTGCCGCGTGTCATCTGACACGACTCTTGGTTTGAGGTCACCGGTACGTTTCAGGTGAATGCTGGCAAGGGTTTCACTAAGCCCTTTCAGCCCGGGAATGTCACTTTCTAATAGTTGAATGTCATCATAAAGGTGCTCATACCTGATGTACCTGGTTTTTGGGGATCCCCTGAAATCAATAATGTTCTGATTTGACCTGAAAAAATTGGGCGCGCATAAATTTGCGAAGTCATCAAATGACAGTTTTTCTTGCTGGAGCAATTGCTGTGCGCAGTCATCAGGTTGGGGGATGCCTTTGCGGTAATCATAAAAGCAGGCAAACTGTTCTATCGGGTCACGGATGATCGAGATTTTGAGATAATCATCAAAAGATTTCCCGTATTTTTCTTGAATGATGCCTAGATTGCTATGCCGCCAGATTTTGATACGCGGGTAAAAGAGAATGGGATAATATTTAAAGAAACTTTCAAAGGCTGAAGCACCCCCAAGTTTGTTGAGTACGGAGCGATATATTGTACGATTTGTAATCAGCATAGGTG
>JAGWAQ010000172.1 GCA_021296375.1 Alphaproteobacteria bacterium | reverse complement strand
GGATCCGGAATGTGCATAGGGCAATGGCTTTATTTGCGATGACGGCTAGGAGAACGGCGTTGTTGCCGTATCTGTTGCGGGCGCCTATGTCGGCATTAGCATTGATCAGGGCGCGAATGGCTTTATCTGCCCCAGTAGATGCCGCCCAATGCAGGGCGGTTGCCCCCCAATAGGTTTTGGCGTCAACCTTGGCGCCGTTCTTGACCAGGTCAAAAATGGCGCTGTCATTATCCATGGCGGCCGCCACATGCAAGGGGGTTATGCCAAAGGCTAGAGAAAGAATGAATTTGATCACGGCTTGTGCTTTCGGTTGTTGCGGTCAGGCCATGGTAATTCAGAAATGTTATGAAAAGGTTAACGTGACGCTGATTTTTCCAGCGCGACCAGGGCATCCCATAAATCGAAAGAGTCAACCTCATAGGGGGTGGGGCCGGTGGCGGCGTCACGAACCTCTTTAATGATGGCGTGATGCGACGACGGGGGAATATAGCCCCTGAGCCGCCATTGCTTGCGGGTGTTGGCCGATACACCGATTTTTTCCGCCAGCATCAGGCCAAGGTTGAGGGCGTAGCCGGGGTCAATCGTCATGGGTGTTTTGCTTGATGGTTTCCGCGGCGACAATTTTATTGGTGGCGCGGTAGTGTTTCAGGATCAAGGTAATGGCATAATCAATTGATTGAGTGATAGGGGAAATGCCGGTTTCGAGCGCGGAAATATAGCGTTGGTCGCGTCCGGTCAATTGCCCAAGTTGGCGTTGGGTGATCCCGATTTCTTTCCGCGCCGCTCTGATTTGACCGCCGGTAAGGGGGATGCGTTCAGGGCTGTCATAGACCACGGGTTGTTTCTTTCGTTTTAATTCGGTCACGGTTGAGCTCCGAGTGGGTGTTGCCGGATGACGAAAAGGAAGGGGCCGCCCCGAGATGATGAGAAACGGGGGTTAACCGGCACCAAAAATCATCCGGCAACAATTCACCTTATACCAGCGCTTTTTTTTTGGCAATTCCCGATGGCTTTATCGTTTTCGTGACGGGGGAATACCCCACCAGCTTAAGCCGGTGGAGTACGGCAGGTGTTAGTCAATCAGGCGGATGATTTCAGCCCATCTATAGCGAAAATCTGCAAGCAGTTTCCGTTTTGTGGTCCATTTGAGAGTCATCATGTAGGCCGCGTGGACCATTTGCGCCTTGCCGGTAAACGGATACTCAACATGATCAACCGCATCCCCAAGCTCAAATTGCTCTTTCCAGTGTGCATTTCCTCGCGCCGATCTGGCGATATCACGGCTTGTATTCAGCAGCCGTTTCAGGTGATCTGCCGCCGTAAAGCCGCAAACATCAGTATTTGGACAATCAACCACAAGTTTCATGCGGTATTTCCAATAGAGATATTGGCGCGGGTCAATTCTGTCGCCAAAATTGTACCGCTTTGCAACCGGCTTAGCATCAGCGACATAAGCAATGAATTCAGGTTTGCCATCGACAATCACAACCTCCAGCGTGTCGCCGTCGTTGCAAATCACCGGTGCACGGGTTGTGTGGTGCCGGATGCTGAAAGTGCTTTCCTGCAGGGCAATCAGGCGAAAACTGCTTGTTGCCGCTGGCGCCGTGTCGGGCTTGAGCTCGACCATGCCACCTATGCCCTCAATGTTTTCCAGCGCGTCACGCGCATCAGCAAAAACCGAATTGCGACGCAAGAGGTCTGCCTTGAGGGGGTCAATCAGGCCGGCGTGAATTTGCCGCTGGGTGTCGTCGGGCAAGGCAATCAGGCAAGCCTTTACTTGCTTGGTCACGTCTTCCTTGTCCAGGAAGTTGTCCCAATCGCTGGCTTTAATGCCCCATTGCAGCCCGTTCGGCGTGTTGAATACATAGTTCATCATCTTGTTCCTTTTCATCACCAGGCGGGATTGCCTGATGCGGTCTAGCGACCGACAACCCCCACCAGCGGCGCCGGTGAGGGTAATCAGGCGTTAGGTTGTGACATCAAGCCGTTTCCAAGCCGCCGGATTGTAATCAGGATGCACCTTGCATACCAATTCAATAGGCAGATTGCCGTATTTATTGCGGATAGTCGGATCAGCTCCAGCATCCAGCAGAACTTGTGCCGCCTTGGCCTCGCCATAAAAAGCGGCGAGATGAAGCGGGGTTATGCTGTTCCGTGTCTTGCCGTTAACATCCGCTCCGGCCTTTATCAGAATCTTCATGGCCTCAATTTTTCCGCGGGCGGCGGCATAGCCAAGAGGGGTTCCACCATATTTGTCTGTGACGTCGACTTCTGATCCAGTGTTAATCATCACATGAAGATCAGTTGTCTGTTCGTACATAGCGGCCAAGTGAATAGGTTTCAGCTCGTACTCTGCAATCCATTCGTTGTTTTGCCTGTCGTTCCATTTAGCGTTCATGGTCTCTTCCTTCCTTTGCGTTAAGCGCGTCAAACCAGATTGTCTGTTGCTCGCCGTCTTCGGGTTGTTCAATAAATGACATGGTGACGTCGCTGGACGTTTTGCCCTTCAGCTCGAAAATCAGGTCGCCGGATGCTTCATAGGCGTCGTGAAAACCGGTAACGTCACCGTCAAAAGTTTTCGTAAACGTGAGGTTGTTGGTGGTGGTGAATCCCTTGTCTTTAGCGTATTCACGCTGATCGTCGGTCAATTCACCATTGAAAATAAGCGTGTGGGTGGTCATGACGCGCCCCCTTTCTTCTTCAGCATGGCGGCGCGCTTTGCCGCGGCCTTTGCTCGACGGCCGGCGCCAAACTTGCGGCGGGCCTTTCCAGGGCGGTGGTGATCCGCACGTTGTGCGGCTAAACGTGGTGGTGTTTTCATCATCTTGTTTCCTTTCCTTCACGCCGCGTGATTGCGGCGGACGGTCTAACAACCGGTAATCGGTACCAGTGGCGGCCGGTACCGATAGCCAGGCGTTAGTCCATAATCAGAACATCACCAGTTGTTTGAGTGAAGATTGAGCGGCGTTCAATTGACCGCCCGATTGATTTAAGCCGCAGCCATACCCCCGATTGATACGCATCATGGCATAAATCAATCAGGGTTAACGGGGTCTTGCCATAAACGTTCTTGACGTCCACCGCGGCGCCGTAATCCAGCAACAGGCCGATTGCCTCTTCTTCAGCCCTATGAATTGCAAGGTGCAGGGCTGTGTTGCCGTCATCATTTT
>JAGWAQ010000171.1 GCA_021296375.1 Alphaproteobacteria bacterium | reverse complement strand
TCCGTGAAGAGATGCGGCCCGAAGACAGGACACCCGAAGACAGGACACCCGAAGACAGGGCACCCGAAGACAGGACAGATGAGATCATTTTGCTTCAGCATCGCCTGACGGAACAGACGGTGCTGGTGCCGCTTTCATCTTATCTTTCGGGGGCCCGGGGCAAGTTCCGCAATTTCCGATTACGGGGGAGCGGAAAGTTCATCGCCCCGTCTGACCTGGGCGCGGAACCTGAGCTGAGGATCCGCCTCGATACGCCGTCTCTTCCTCCCCTCCAGCAAAACAGCATGGTGCAGTCATGACAAGTTATGTCCCGCAAGCTGAAGCCAACACCTGGTTTCAGGAACGTGATCATGCCGATTGGGCGGAGCTGCCGGAAAAATCCCGCGCCGCTTATTTGCTCAAGGCAAGCGAATGGATTGATCGGTATTTCCAGTTCCGCGGCCGCAAGCAAGACGCCCTTCAGGTGCGGAGCTGGCCACGGATTGACGCTTATGCCGATGATGGCACGGCCCTAACGGGGATTCCGCCGGAATTGCGGGAAGCGGTGTTGGTGCTGGCGCCGGTTTTCGCCGAAGGTGACGAGGCGGCCGAAGCCATGCTGGGGCTTGGGCGACGCATCAAGCAGCAGAAGATCGGCGGGGTTGAGGTGGTGTTTGACGCCCCGTCTGCGGGTGAGGTCAGCCGCATGTCACGACTGCTTCAGCCGTTGCTTGTTGCGCGTCATCACCACCGCATCAGGAGAGGGTAATGCCGATCACCGCCAAACCTGTGGTCTCGTTGATCCAGTCCTATGGTGTTGCCATCACCCATCGTCCGGCGGTGGCGGCGTCGCCGGTCACGCCATGGAAAACCACCGCCGCTGTCTCGGCGCCGGTGGTTTTGAAAGGGCTTGTTCACCGTATCCGGTCGGACCAGAACCCGGACTTGCCGGAAGGACGGCTGAAGGCGGTGATGGTGCTGTTGGTGCGGTCAGGCGAAACCCTGCCGCGGCCGGGGGACGGGCTTGCCCATGACGGGCAATCCTGGCGCATTTCCACCATCCTGCCGTTGATTTCCGATCGTCGCCACACCCTTATCGAAGCGTTGGTGACATCAGGCGGCGTATCAGGCGGCATATCAGAGGTGGGGGCAGACGATGGCTGATGCCGGACCTTCACCCATTGCTGAAAACGGCTATATGCATCAGTTGCGCGAGACGCTGTCGCAATATTTCAACGCCAGCGCGACGGTCGACCTGCCGTTGTTATGGCAGAACATGCCCTTGCCGTCACCCTTGCCTGATCAGGGCTGGGTGCGGTTTTCCTGCCAGCTTGACCGCATCTATCCGCTTGATCTGTCGCACCGGCACCGCGGTGTTCACGGGCGGTTGACGATCGTGGTGGCGACCCCGAAAGGCACAGGCATGGAAACTTCCGACGGGTTGATTGACCAGATGATCCGCTTGTTTGCTGTTAAATCCATCGGCGCCATTCAACTGGGACGGATGGTGATGGACCGCCCGAGAGATGAGCAAGGCTATCATCTCAATGGATTGACCATTCGCTTTCACTGGATTGATGCCGCTTGACCCGGCCTCACCTGACGCATTTTTAACCAAGGATACGCCATGACCGTTTATCGCGATAACGCGAGTCTTCTGCTTGCCCCTGAACCGCAATGGGGGCAATGGCCACATGTGGCTTTTCACCCGTTGCCGTTTCAGCGTGAAACCCTGGCGCCGGAACGTCGCCATATCTATGCCAGCAGCCTTGAGGGCGGGGGCGCGAAACTTGCGCCGGTGCTGAACGAGGAAACCGCCACAGGTGATGTCGAATTGCTCGCCACCAGCCGTAACCTCAGCCTGCTGTTGCCTCATCTCTTGCACGGGACGGCGACGTCAGCAACCGTAACCCTGGCGGGCCGCCGCACGACCTCCACCGGCAGGCTGAACATCGGCGGGTTGATCCCGGGGTTGAAGGCCGGGGATATGGTCACCCTGCGTCACGCTGCCGGGGCGGAAGGCTGGCATCAGGTGATCGATGGCGGCGGGTCAGGGATATCGGCGCTTGCGATCCCCGGGCTCAAGCCTTCCACCACCCTCGTGTCCGGCGCCAGCTTGTCGGTCAAGCGCATCACCCCTTCGGATGAGCCGACCTCCCTGAAGCTGCTGAAATCCTATCGCAAGGGGGCGGAATGGTTGAGCTTTAATGGCGTGATGCTGTCGCGCCTGTCGCTTGATCTGACCGAAGGGGAATTGCTCAAGGCCGGGCTGGGCATCCTCGGGCGCGACATGACGGTGATCACCTCATCGCCGTCCACATTGTCAGAGGTGGATACGCCGTTGGGGTTTGCCCGAGGGCTGAAAATCTTCACCCTTGATGGTGGTGATGACGATACGCTGCTGACCCAGAACAACAGCATTATCACCGGCTGTCGCCTGGTCATGGAACGGGTTGGCATGGCGCCGCAATATGCCCTTGGGGACACCCGCCCGAAGCTGATCCTGCCCGGGGAGCTGGCGGTCTATGGTGTTGTTGATCTTCTGATTGGCGATTACACGATGTTCCGCTGGCTGCAGGATAACCGCCCCATCACGCTCAGTTTTGCGCTTGAGGATAACCATGGCGGGGGCGTGGCGGTGGTGCTGCCGGAGATCAGGCTGCGTGAGCTTGATCTGCCGTCAGCGCCGGAAGGCGAGCCGCTGCGCGCGCGGCTGTTGTTTGATGCTTATGCCGAAGGCACGACCCCCATGAGCACGACATTCATTCAGCCCTCGGCTTAAGCCCCCCATGTTGCAAGGAAAGGAAAGCCATGCCCCCGCCATATGATGATCAGGATGAACGCCTTGATGCCCTGGGGCGTCGGCTTGAGGCCGCCACCGGTGACCTTGAACAACTGACGCGGCAATTTTCCGGCGGCGGGATCGAACGCGTCATCACCTCAGCCTTGAAGAAACAGGAACGGCTGATCGAACAGCAATTGAAAACGCTCGTGACCGACGCCGTGCTGGCGGCGGTTTCTGGTGGCGGCGGGCAAGGCACGGGCCATGTGTTGACGCGATTGCTCGGGGTTATCCCGGGGTTTGCCCGTGGCGGGGTGCTGAACACAAAAACACCCCTTGCCCATGCCGCCGAAGCCGGGCCTGAAGTGGTGCTGCCGCTCAAGAAGACGCGGGATGGTCGGGCGGTTGGCTCGGTTTTGAGGGGGGGATCGGCATGGGGATCGGCGGTGCCGCGCCCCGGGTTTTCCCCGCCGCTCAACGGCACGGTGGTGACAGGTGAGCCGTCACTTGGCGCCAGCCTGACAGGAGATGATCAGCTTGCCCTGGCGGAAGCGGTGATGAAGGCGGTGGATGATGCCATCGACCACCGGATTGATGCCCATACCCGCGATGGCGGCTTGTTGAGCCGGTCAAACCGCAACGGGATTTTCCGGTCATGACGGCGCTGTTTCTGCCCAATGTTCCCCCCTCCCGCACCACGCGGATGGCGACCAGGCACCCCGTCCGCGAGATCCGTTTTGGCGGCGGTCATACCCGTTATGTGCGTGATGGCGCGGCGTCGGCGGAAACCACCTGGACCGTGCATTGGAACGGCCTGCCCCCTGCCCAGGCCGCGACGCTGGCGGGGTTTCTTGATGCCCAGCAGGGCATCACCCCGTTTTTATGGACACCGCCTTCAGGGGCTGTGCCTGAACAATTCATCTGCCGTGAATGGACCATCACCCCGCTGTTGTCGGGGCATCAGAACATCAACGCGGTGTTCATCCGCCAGCATTAGGACAAGCCTTCATGACCAGCCCTTCTCTTGATCGTAAAAAGGCGCGCGGCGATAACCTGACCCT
>JAGWAQ010000170.1 GCA_021296375.1 Alphaproteobacteria bacterium | reverse complement strand
AATCGGGGCGCGGTAGGCGTAGGAGATGCCAAAATCCCCCGTTGCCATGCCCGTCACCCAATCCAGGTAACGGCGATGGGCGGCCTCATTCAGCCCCAGTTCGGCCTTCAGGGCGGCAAGGGTTTCGGGGGAGGCGTTGATCCCCAGCATATACGACGCCGGATCACCGGGCAAAAGGTCGATGACGGCAAAAATCACCACCGAAGAAACCGCCAGACTGACCACGAGCATCAGCAGTTTTTTCAAGGTAAAGCCGAGCATCTGAACAGGTGCCTCCACTGAAAGGAACGACGGTCACATCAAGCCCCCGCCGTGTCGAAACAGCATAAGCGGATTAGTCGGTCCAGTACACCCCGGTCAAATCCGTCGCTTGCGTCGGGGCGTTTTCCCAAAGACCCTTGATCCTGGCGTTGATGACGCCAGCCTGCGGCAACTGGAACAGATAGGCGTTGACGTAATCATCGGCGATCATCAGCTGCGCTTTCTGGACCAGATCACGGCGTTGGTCAGGGTTGGTGGCACCCGCAAGAGTGCTGATCAGGTTCTGGAGATCCGCATTGTCGTATTGAAAATAATAATCAGGACGGGCGTAAATGCCGATGTCATAGGGTTCAGTATGGCTGACGATGGTCAGGCCGTAATTCTTGCCGCGGAACACATCCTCCAGCCATTGCGCCCATTCAAGGGTGGTGATCTCTGCCGTGATGCCCACGTCTTTCAGCTGGGCGGCGATAATCTCACCGCCACGGCGGGCATAGCTTGGCGGCGGCAGCTTCAGGGTGGTGGTGAAACCGTTAGGATAACCGGCTTCCGCCAGCAGGGTTTTGGCCAGCGCCGGGTCATAAGCCGATTGCCCCGTCAGGTCGATATAGTCAGGGTGATGAGGGGCAAAATGAGTGCCGATCGGCGTCCCGAACCCGAACATCGCGCCATCTATAATCGCCTGGCGGTCGATCGCATGGGCAACCGCTTTGCGGACACGTCGATCAGCAAAGACCGTGTCCTTATTGTTCATTGCCAGGATGGTCTCGCCTTCGGTCGACCCGTTAATGACGGTAAAGCGCGGGTCGGCTGAAAACTGCGCCAGGGTTTCAGGCGCGGGATAGTTGGGGAAAGCGTCAATATCCCCCGCCATCATGGCGGCAAAACTGGCGGATGGATCGGCGATAAACCGGAAGGTGGCTTTGTTGAGTTGCGGCGCCTCCCCCCAATAGGCAGGGTTGCGGACAAGATCAATGCGATCACCTTTAACCCAGCGGTCGACGACAAAAGGCCCGGTGCCATTGGCGGTGGTGGTGATGTCAGCGATCGTCGTTTCATTGACCACCACCGCATCCCCCCAGGCGAGGTTGAAGAGCAACTGCCCGTTAGGCGCATCAAGGGTCAGGCGGAGCGTCACGTCGTCAATGACCGTGACGTCAGTGATGCCCGTGAACAGCGCCTTTTGCGCGTTGGTGGAATGTTCAGCGCGGGCGCGGTCGAGGGAAAATTTCACATCAGCCGCGGTCATGGCGTCACCATTATGGAAGGTCACGCCGTCCTCAAGGGTGAAGGTGTAGCTCAACCCGTCGTCGCTGATGTCCCAGGATTTGGCGAGCGCAGGAACAATGGCGCCGTCAGCGGTGAAGCGCGTCAAGCCTTCATAAACATTGGCGTAAAGCACCTGATCAATCGCGCCGGCGGCGGCACTGGTGGGGTCGAGATGCGGCGGCTCAAGCTGCATCCCAATCGCAAGATCGGTGCGCGGCGCGGCAAAAGCGGAAGTCAGGGACAGACCGGCGGCGGCTACTGTCACGGCGAGGCGGGCGAAAAGGCTTTTCATAATATCAACCCTAATCAAGGTTCATGAACTGTGTTGTCTTACTGCGAAAACCCTTTTGATGAAAGCAAATAGCCGCCCGCCCCCATTTCTTTTGGGTGAATTTTTATCATTTGACGAAAATATATTGAAAATATTCAAAATTGATTTTAAGATTTTTATGTAAATCGAAAAAAGGTGGGCCATGACTTCCATGTCTTCCCAAACCCTGACCGTTGAGGTCTGGCGTGGTGCCGATGACGGGCATTTTGAAACTTTTGATGTGGCGAGGCGCGATCACCAGACCGTGCTTGATGTGGTGACGGAGATCCAGCGTCAGCAGGACCCGAGCTTGAGCTATCGTTTTGCCTGCCGCGTCGGGGTCTGCGGGTCGTGCGCGATGATGGTCAATGGCCGGGCGCGCTGGACCTGCCGCACCCATATCAGCAGTCTTGATGCCGACACCATCACCATTGAACCGCTGGCCAATATGCCGAAAATCAAGGATCTGGCGGCGGATATGACAGGGTTTATCGACAAATGGGGAGATGCTGGCGCGGGGTTTACTTCGGCCCGCACCCGCCATGATTCCCCGGCGCCGGTGGACACGTTGAGCCGCGCCCGCAAACGTGCCGACGCCGCCATCGAATGCATCAATTGCGGGGTCTGCCACGCCTCTTGCGATGTTGTGAAATGGAATGACGACTACCTCGGCCCCGCCGCGCTTAACCGCGCCTGGTCTCTGGTTAATGACGAACGCCATACGGAAAAAACCGAAACCCTGGCGGCGGCGCTTGGCCCTGGCGGATGCTCGAACTGCCATAGTCAGGGCAATTGCATGACGGCCTGTCCTATCGGGCTTAGCCCGACGCGCAGTATTGCCGGATTAAAGAAGATGAGCCTTCTGGCCATGGTGGGGATCACGCCATGAAGGGGGGGCTGATGGAAGCGCGGCTTTATGCCCTGCAACGCCTGAGCGCGGTGGTGATGGCGCCGCTGGTGGTGGTGCATTTGATCACCATCATGGTGGCGGTGCGCGGCGGATTAACGGCAGAAGAAATTCTTGCCCGCACCCAGGGCGTCACCATCTGGTCGGTGTTTTATGCCGTGTTTGTGCTGGCGGTGGCGATCCATGCGCCGCTTGGCTTGCGCAAAATCCTGCGCGAATGGGCGCGCCTGCCACAACCGGCGGCGGATGGAATTGCCGTCATCAGCGGGCTGTTGTTCCTGCTGCTCGGGGGGGGGGCGGTGCTGGCGGTGGGGATGGCCTGATGAGGGGAGAGATGTCATGATGGCGCGCGCAATGACTTCACCACGCTGGAGCCTGAGCTACCTGGCGTTTATCCTGCACCGCTTGTCGGGCCTGGCGCTGGCGTTGTTCCTGCCGTTTCATTTTCTCGTGCTGCGGCTGGCGATTGAAGTCGAGGCGAAACTTTACGCCATGT
>JAGWAQ010000169.1 GCA_021296375.1 Alphaproteobacteria bacterium | reverse complement strand
GTCTATTTCGTAATGGCGACTGCAGTTGGTCAAGCGGCGGCACTGACCACCGTTGGTGCGATGCTGCTGGGCACGATTGTGACCGGTCTGTTTGTTGCGATTTCCATGACCGCCGGTGGTGGTGCCTGGGATAACGCCAAGAAATACATCGAAGACGGCAACCACGGCGGCAAGGGTTCTGAAGCCCATAAAGCCGCGGTTACCGGTGACACTGTTGGTGATCCTTACAAGGATACCGCAGGCCCGGCCGTTAACCCGATGATCAAGATCATCAACATTGTGGCGATCCTGATGCTTGCGGCCCTGGCCCACTAATCAGCCGATCACCTCGATACAAGAAAGGCCCTTCTTCGGAAGGGCCTTTTTTTATCGGCGCTGAACGCCGGGATATAATGGAGTGCGCGGCTATTGGCCGATATTGCCGGACCTGACGTTACGGAAGATCTGTTCAAGCGCGCCGTAATTGTCCCCCGGGGTAGGGGTGCTGGCATCAAGATGGTAGATGTTGCGGCCGGAATTTTCATCGGTGATGTCCATGGCTTGAACAACCCCGCGGTCATCATAGCTGAAGCTGATGATGGTGCGGCTGATGGTTTCCTTGCGACCGGCGGGCTTTTCTTCCATGATCTGGGTGACGTAATACACCCTGCCGCTTTCAAACACGCCTTCAATCGACGGGCGGCCAAACAGCGCCTCGACTTCGATCAGGCGGGTTTTCCCGGGCTGGATCTTCGCCAGTGATACCGGGTCAAGCTGGTTGCCGTGGGACAAGACCGTGCTGGAACACCCCGTCAGCATCATCACGGAAACCGCAGATGCCATTAAAAGTGTTTTTGGATGCATTATCTTCATGGTATCACTATGCCCTTAATCGCTTCACCCTGAAAACAGGGTATGACGTGAGTGCCGCAAGTTGGCGTTCTGTATTACTGTAATGCAGGGAATTGTCACCCTGGTCAATAAGTGTTGCAAGGGAATGGTGGGAAATTGGCAAACTGGTTAACAAATCTTGTGGCAAAATGGGGACGCCCCGGGGGCGATAACGCCCATCAGATTTACGTTCAGCTGGCGGGATATGCCCGAACGCCTGCGCTTTATCAACGCTATGATATTGCCGATACCCTCGATGGCCGTTTTGACGCCCTGACCTTGATGACGGTGCTTGTCATCCGTCGCCTCAACCGCATTGACGGCAAGGGTCGGGATTTCGGCCAGGAGGTGGTGGATGTCATGTTTGCGGATATGGATCTGAGCCTGCATGAAATCGGCGTCAGCGAGAACAAGGTCAGCAAAAAGATCAAGGTGATGGCAACAGCCTTTCTGGGGCGTCGTCAGGCCTATATCAAGGCGCTGGACGATGGCGATAAGGACGCGCTTGCCGACGCCTTGTCGCGCAATCTTTACCGCGAAAACGGCACAGACCCTGTCGCCAATGGGCTGGTGAAGGCCGTCATGGCTGAAGCCAAGCGTCTTGATGCCGTCGCTGATGATGAGCTGCTGGCAGGTACCATCGGCGAGATGCGCCATTTATTGGGAAAGAACGCCTGAAGCTGCCGTCTTGAGGTTTACAGGATAAGGTGTCGAGATGTTTGACAAGGAAATTTCAATTGATCAATTGGCTTCGGGAAAGCCGCTGGTGCTGTCCTTGACCGCCGATCGCGCGAGTTGCGAAGAGCTGGCGGAACGGTTTGACTGGATCGAGGTCTGTTCACTGACCGCCGAGATCAAGCTGAAAGCGATTGCCAACGGGGCGTATCATGCCTCGGGGCAGGTTGATGCGGCGATTATCCAGCGCTGTCGATTGACGGAAAATCCCGTGCCAGAATCACTCATCGTCAAGGTCAATGAACGCTTTGCGACTATTGATGATGAAGATGAAGAGGCGGAGATCGACCCTATGGCCGTGTCCGTGGAAGGGCTGAAAGGGGACAAGATTCCCGTTGGCGAAATGATCGCGCAACTGGTGGGGATTGAAGCCACCCCTTGGCCGCGTGATCCGTCGGCGGAAAGCCGCGTGTTGTCGCCTGAAAATGATCCGACAAATCCCTTCGCTTCACTTGCCGAACTGAAGAAAAAACTATAAAACCAAGACTGCATAAATTTCTTGAGGGGACGTCCGCTGTCACCGTTATCTGAAGATATGTTCCCGCGAGTTGCGATTGACGCCATGGGCGGTGATCACGGGCCTGAAACCGTTATTAAAGGTGTCGCCCTTGCCGTTAAGAAAAACCCCAAGCTTGTTCCCATTCTGGTCGGCGACGAGGCGTTGATTTCGCCTGTTGTCACCAAATACGAAGAGCTGAAGGGGGTTCGCATTGTCCATACCGCTGATGCGGTGCCGGCGGATGAAAAGCCGTCGGTTGCGCTGCGGTCGGGCAAAAATTCCTCGATGCGTCTGGCCATTGATCTTGTCAAAAACGGCGAGGCGGATGCCACGGTTTCCGGCGGCAATACCGGCGCGCTGATGGCCATGGCCCTGATTGTCCTGCGGCCGATTGACGGCATTGATCGCCCGGCCCTGGCGGCGTATCTGCCGACTATTGATGGCCAGTGCTGTATGCTTGATCTGGGGGCGAATATTGAATGTTCGGCTGACAATCTGGTGCAGTTTGCGCTGATGGGGGATGCCTTTTGCCGCGTCACCTCTGACGTCAAGTCGCCGTCGATTGGCTTGCTCAATGTTGGCGAAGAAGAACAAAAAGGCAATGCCGCCATCCGTGACGCTTCCGCGGTGCTGATGAACCCGGAAAATGGCCTCAATTACGCCGGTTTCATTGAAGGCAATGACATTACCGCCGGCGTGGTTGATGTTGTTGTGTCTGACGGGTTTTCCGGCAATATCGCCATCAAGACCGCCGAAGGCACGGCGACCTTTATCATCAATATGATGCGGCGCAGTTACAAATCAGGGCTGATGGCCAAAATCGGTTATCTGATGGCACGTCCTGCGCTGAAAATCCTGCGCGGCAAACTGGACCCGCAACGCTATAATGGCGCGGTCTTGCTGGGGCTGAACGGGATTGTCGTGAAATCCCATGGCAGTGCCAATCATGCCGGCATCGATAATGCCATTACCATTGCCGTCAGCATGATCAATAATGACTTTATGGCCGATCTGAAAACTTCGGTTCGGCGGTCCCTGAAAGCGGTCGATAAAGCTGAAAACGGGACCAACCCTGGAAAGTAACAGCATGAATAGCGGTCACATCACATCACTGATCACGGGGACGGGGTCTTATCTTCCGGAAAAGATCGTCACCAATGATG
>JAGWAQ010000168.1 GCA_021296375.1 Alphaproteobacteria bacterium | reverse complement strand
TCGGAACCGATCAGGATATGATCGCCTGAGGCCGGACGCGCGTAGGTGGAAATATCACTGTCGGAATAAACCGATTTCAGCGCCTCCCCTTTTGGTGCCGGCACATGGGCGACCTCATGGCGCAGGGCGCGGGTGGTCATTTTCATATTGTCCTTGACCCCCGCCATGCCATTGATGATGGAGGAATGCGGCCCCGCGACATTGACGACAATCGGCGCGTCAATTTCACGCCCGTCGGCGAGGGTCACGCCTGTCACCCGCCCGTCATGCTGGCGAATGGCGGTGACTTCCTGACGGAACATAAATTCAGCCCCATGGGCTTCTGCCGCGACCTGGGCGTTATGGGCGGACAGCTTGGGGTCATCAACATAACCGCCACGGGGGAACAGCACCCCGCCGCTCAGCTCTGGCCCTGTGGGTTCACCGAAACCCTCCGCATCGGCGCGCTTGGCGGGGCTGTAGGACCGCGCGTCAAAGCTCGGGACGTAATCGCGCATCTCATCAACCGTCAGGTGGCGATAAGGACAGCCGATTTCATCCATCATCGCGGTGGCTTTTTCAAGATAACCGTTATGTTCGGTTTTCATCACCAACGTGCCGGTATCATGGTAGGTGATCATCCCTGACGGGTCAGTCACCCCCATGTAATCCGCCCAGTTTTTCCAGTAAAACCAGCCTTCGTAAGCAAGGGCGCAACTGTCGGTGGTGGAATAATAGGTGCGGATGATCGCGCAGGAACCGGAAGTCGAGCCATAGCCCGCTTCAGGGGCTTTATCGATGCTGAGGGTCTTGTACCCTTTCTTGGCCATCTCAAAAGCGGTGCAGGCGCCAATAACCCCGGCGCCAATAATAATCGCATCATAAGATGATGATGTCATGTTTATCCCCTATATCAACGCCCAAAAAATCGCCCCGAAGATGACGATTGAGCGCAACAAAATTTCAACTGATAAAGCCGTTTATTACCCCCAAAACCTATAGCGAAAATTTAGGAAATTAAAGCCTTAATCTTGCCGATAAGCATCACTTTTGGCGCATCAGCGGGGGGCCGTTCCCGTTGCTGTTGAAAATCGCTTCGTTAATGGCCATTTGTAATTTACATGATATCATCATGATCACCACTTAACGGGAAACCTGCGGCGCATGCAATTTTTGAACGACATCCTGAGCCATCTTTTTGACCGTGGCAGCATGGCCAAAAACAAGCCCGAGGCCAGCGCCCTGACGTCGGAAGAACTGCTCGAATTGGTCATGACCACCGAAGGTGATGTCTCGGCCAATGTCTATGCCCACCAATTGCTGCAGCGGTTCAACGGCATGGATGATGACGCCATGCTGGGGTTTTTCAATCATATTCTGGCGCTTGATCTTGACGCCAACTCATTGATCGCGGCGGCCAAGGCGTATCGCGACAGCCAGTCGGCCGATGATCTGGCGGCCATTTCCCGCCATGCCGAGCCGCGCTGGCAGGAATTGTTCCGTCGCCTGAACGCTGTCGCCAATGGCACGGTGGCGCTGGTGCATATGCGCAAGAAACTGCTGGGCCTAAGCCGCGCCAACCCTGAATTGAAACGCCTTGATGTCGGCCTTAAAGCCCTGATGCTGAGCTGGTTTAATTCCGGTTTTCTGGTGCTGAAACCGATTGACTGGGCGACCTCCGCCACTGTGCTGGAAAAAATCATTGCCTATGAAGCGGTGCATGAAATCGAATCCTGGGAAGATCTGCGCACTCGGCTGGCGCCGGAAGACCGCCGCTGTTTTGCATTCTTTCACCCTGCCATGCCTGATGAGCCGCTGATCTTTGTTGAAGTCGCGCTGATGGGGGACACCCCCCGTGCCATCAATGACGTGCTGAAAACCCCGCGTGAAGTGATCCGGGCTACCGACGCCACGACCGCGGTGTTTTACTCGATCTCCAATTGTCAGGCTGGCCTGGCGGGGATTTCCTTTGGCAATTTCCTGATCAAGCAAGTGGCGCGGGCATTGCAACGCGATCTGCCGCAATTGTCCCGCTTCGTGACCTTGTCGCCTGTCCCCGGTTTCCGCGGTTGGCTGAACGACCAGAAGCCGGCCTTGCACGCTGATATCGCCGCGCAGATGACAAGCCTTGATGATATTGATGACCTGCTGCGGCAAAAAATTAACGTCGCGGCGGCGGAATATTTCCTCGCGTCATCACGCGCCGACGGCCGCCCCCATGACCCTGTGGCGCGGTTTCATCTCGGCAATGGCGCCAGCCTCGACCAGCTTAACCTGTTCGGCGACCGAAGCGATAAAGGCATGACGCAATCTTTCGGGTTGATGGTGAATTACCTTTATGAGCTGGATGCGGTTGAGAAAAACCACGAGGATTATTCCCGTGACAACGTCATTTCAGCGTCAGAGGCCATCACCGCGCTTGTGCCCCCCCCTAAACCCTGACCTTCCGATAACCCCTGATCCCCCCACGCCATTATCAAAGCGTCTGGATAAAGGACACGCGATACCATTCCCCCGTCATGCCTTCCATGTCGGAAATGACGTTGAAAAAGAACCGTCCAGCGTCACAGAAATCCTCGTCACGGGCGACGTTAGGCTCAAGGAAAGCGTTCAAAATCCGGCTTGATGACGGATGGGCCAGCAGCTTTTCCTCAAATTCGACATCAAAAGCTTTCATCGCCGCTTCGATCTGGTAATCATTAAGCACCTGCGGCATGGGGTAATCCCGAAGTTCTGATAAAATCGACAACTCGCTTATGTTGAAATAATACCGCAATTCCTGGGTGGAAAAGGCTTTCATCAACTGGAGACTGGCGTCCATTTCATCCTCCTGGGTGGACACGCCCGTCAGGAACAACCGGCAATATTTCGGCTCAAGGCTGTCGAACAGACTGCCCATCATGCTGATGTATTCCGTCGCCACTTCAGGGGGCAGACGCTTCATGCCCTTGATCACAAGCGAGGTGGAAAACTGATACCCGAAGGCCATGGCCTGCGCCATCACCTTATCCCGTTTATCGGGGTCGTTAAGGGCATTGTAATCCACCTGCACCGCCATTTCTGTGATGAACATGTCAATAAAACGATCATCACCAAACACCCCAAGCAGGTAATCCACCAAGACGTCTTTTTTGGCTTGCGGCAGATCAAACTGATCGGTGATGGTGGTGAACATGGCGGGGTCAGAGAACACCTCCCGCATCTGCTGCTCAAATTCATCCCTGTCCATGGCAACAGAGGACGCCATTGTCATCACCGCAAGGGCGAAGACGAGGATGGCGTTGCGGAACATGTTGAACATCT
>JAGWAQ010000167.1 GCA_021296375.1 Alphaproteobacteria bacterium | reverse complement strand
TCCAGCCTCGGGTATCAACCCCCGGTCAGGCGTTGGGCATAAAGTTCAGCGTCAAATTCTTCTTCTTCCGGCACGCGATTGATCAAATTCTGGATGCGCTGGTTGGTGGATGCGCGAATTTCATCAGGGGTGCCTGAGAAAATAATATAGCCGCGGTCAAGCACGACGATACGATCGGCAATCTTGAACGCACTTTCCAGCTCATGGGTCACCACCACCACGCTCATCCCGAGGGATTCCTTGAGTTGGATGATCAGGTCATCGAGGGCGGCGGCGATCACCGGGTCGAGGCCGGCGGACGGTTCGTCCATAAATGTCAGTTTCGGGTCAAGGGCAATGGCGCGCGCCACCGCCGCGCGTTTCAGCATCCCGCCAGACAATTCCGATGGCAGCAGATCATCCTTGCCAAGCAGGCTGACGAAATCGAGCTTCATGCGGGTGATGACCTTGATCAGCTCTTCGTCAAGATCGGTATGTTCACGCAGCGGCAGGGCGACGTTTTCGGCAATCGTCATCGAGGACATCAAGGCGCCGCTCTGGAACGCCACTCCAATGCCTTTCAACAGGTCCATGCGTTCGTAATTCGAGGCCTGGTATAGCGACTGGCCAAACAGCTTGACGTCACCTTGCATCGGCTCCTTGAGGCCGATCAAATGCTTGAGAAACGTCGATTTGCCTGACCCTGAACCGCCCATAATCACGACAATTTCGCCCTGGGCGATTTCCATGGAACAGCCATGGATCACCGGCACGCCGTTATAGCCGCCTTGCAGGTCTTCAACAACAATAGGTGGAGTTGACATCGGAACCTCTACAACAGCAACGCAAAGACAGTATCAGCGGCGATAATGGCCGCGATACAGGTGACAACAGAAGACGTCGTGCTGCGGCCCAGCACTTCCGCGCCGCCCGACACCCGCATCCCGAGGCTGATCGAAATCATCGACAGCAAGATCGCAAAAATCACGCTCTTGATGATGCCGTGCATGAAGTCATTGACCGTCACAACATCCAGAATATCCGCCCAGTAAGCGTCAGGCCCGATCCCCAGCGTGGCGTGAATATAAAGCCCGGCGGCGCTAAACGCGGCCAGATTGCCGATCACCACCAGCACCGGCAGGCTGAACAAAAGGCCGATAAGGGATGGCCCCACCACATAACGGGCAGGGGCGATCCCCATCACGGTCAGGGCGTCAATTTCACCGTTCAGTTGCATCGACCCGACACGGCTGGTGAGCTGTGAGCCTGACCGCCCCGCCACCAGAATACCGGTGATGAGCGGCGCAAATTCCCGCGGAATGGAAATCGCCAGGCCAAAGGTCACCTGGGTTTCGGCCCCAAAGATCGACAAGGTGTGAATCCCCTGGATCGACAGCATGACCCCAATGGTGGCGGACATCAGCGCCACGACCGGCACCGCCTTGACCCCGGCATTGATGATTTCATCAATGATCAGGTGCATGCGGACAGGCTGGTTGACCTTTCTGCCCCGAAACATCAGGTACAAACTGTCCCAGATAAGGAGGCTGGCATAGCCGATGGCAGTCACAGCACCCAGGAAGGATTTGCCCAATTGGCTTATGCGAGAGGCGATCTGGTTTGACACATCAAATTCCATTAAATTCATCGAGAAATGTTTTATTACATATTTTTAATCTTTGCGCCACAATGCTTGCAGAATAAAGAATAGTGTATATTGTTGCGTATTAAGATTGTCTGTTATTATGGTTCAAATATTATGCTTTCGGGTTTAAACGGCAAAGGTCTCTTTTTCGGCAACATGAAAGGCGGTGTCGGTAAAAGCACGCTTTGCATGTATACCCTTGAGATGATCCAGCGGTTGAAGCCGGAACTTGATATTCTGCTGGTGGATACAGACCCTCAGGCCTCGTCCTCCAACATGATGCAGAGCATCATGCCGCCCGAAAAAATCCGGTTCATGCCGATGGGGGACCGCTATGACGGGGTCATTATGTCGACCGTTGATGGCGTCATCAAAAGCCAGTTGGTGAAAGATGACAGCATGGTGGTGGTGGATAGCGCCGCCGGCAAGATCGGCAATATCTGGCAGGTGGCGCTTCTCTGCAACACCATGATCGTCCCCACCTCCCTGTCCTGGACCGATATGCAGCCGACCATCGAATACATCGAGGAAATCGACAGCCGCAAGGAAGATTACGGCACCACTACCCCTCATATTATTGTTGTGCCGAACCGCACGTCACCTAATCAGCGCGATTACTCCCTGCTGACGGATGCCGCGAAAAACCTCAATGTTATTGTCGCGCCTCCGGTATCGGATTTCTCCATCGTCAAGCAATCCTCCCATAATTTCCGCGGCCTCAAGGATGTTGAGGGCACACGATTTTATGATGAGATCAAGGGATTGGCGGAGTTTATCGTCAGCCATGTCATGTCAGGTGAGCTTG
This sequence comes from Alphaproteobacteria bacterium, assembly GCA_021296375.1. Taxonomy (GTDB): domain Bacteria; phylum Pseudomonadota; class Alphaproteobacteria; order Puniceispirillales; family UBA1172; genus JAGWAQ01. Next base: position 944 of record JAGWAQ010000167.1, on the reverse strand, counting down.
ACCGGATCTTCGCTGAATAATCCGCATAATATGCCGGTTTGATAAGTACGGCGCTTGATAATTGGGGCGCGTTATAATAAGGGCGTTACGGGCTATTCGGCGGCCGCGTTGGTCAGCATGTTCTCGGCAATCCAGTAATGGAATTTATAGGTGGGTTCTTCCATCACGGGGGAGAATTTGCCGCCGTCATAACCCGGCGCCTTGCGGCCTTCATACATGCCTTCGACGACGCCGATGTCTTCCTTGAACACGACTTTCCATAATTTTGTGTTGGTGGCGCGCAGGTCAGCGTAATCGGCACCGGTGCATTCTTCCGTGGGGTAGTAAAGCTCAACATGCTCGATGGTTTCGCCATGGCCATTGGGTTCGATCACGATCGAAAACGCGTGGTCACGATGAACCCCGAGCAGGACGTTGGGGAAGAGCGCAATGTATTCCGCCGCTTGATCCCATTTATCGGACAGGCCGTCAAAATTCGGGAAAGCGCGGCCATCATCACTCAAGGAGGGGTTGTAGACAAGGGTGCCTTGCCCGGCAAAGCCGCCGGTGCCGATGATGTTGTAATGGTCTTCAAGACGGGAGTAGCTGTTCAGGTCAGGGTGAACAAAAGGCAGGTGGTAGGATTCACAGTAATTGTCGATCGCCAGCTTCCAGTTGGAGGACAAGGTCAGGCTGAAGCCGGAATCATCACCGCCATGGAAGATCGGTTGATCAAACTCTTTCCAGCGTTCAAGCAGCTCCTTGTGGGTGTCTTCAAAGCTGTCGCAATTCTCGTTCACATTGACAAACACCACGTCACGCCAGACATGGCTGCGGACTTCAATCAATCCCATTTCAGCGGGGTCGATATTGTCATGCTGGTGGATATTCGCGCCGCCAACATGGGGGGAGCTGTTCAGGTTGCCGTCGAGGGCATAGGCCCAGGCGTGGTAAGGGCAGGTGAT
>JAGWAQ010000166.1 GCA_021296375.1 Alphaproteobacteria bacterium | reverse complement strand
AGCAGAACAACCCCGATAAAGCCGGTGACAAACCCTATGGTGCGGGCTTTTGTCATGGTTTCATTCGGCACCAGCAGATGCGCAAGCGGCAGCACAAACAGCGGCACAACGGCCATGGAAATTCCGGCGAAACCTGATGTCACCAGTTGCTGGCCCCAGCTCAGCAAGGTGAAGGGCAGGGCATTGGTAAAAAACCCCATGCCAAGGCAATGCAGCCAGATGCGGCGATCGGTGGCGGTGGTCAATTTTGGCAATCCATGGCCAGAAATCATCGCCGCCGCGACCAGCAAGATGGCCGCCATGGTGATGCGTCCGGCGGCGATCAGGATCGGGGGGAAGCCGCTTAACGCCAGCTCAACCCCCAGAAAGCTGGCGCCCCAGATCACCCCCAGTGTGGCGAGCAAAAGCCAGTCAAAAGGGCCGGCGGTACGGCGGGCGGAAGAAGAAGCGGGCATCTGATGATCAACTCACGTGACTTTGTTGCGGCGGTGGAAGGCCGGGGTATCCCAGCTGCGTGTCGCCAGAAGTTCAGCAAAGATATCGACCGCCCTCCAGACATCTTCAAAACTTGTATAAAGCGGGGTGAAGCCAAAACGCAGAATATCCGGCGCGCGGAAATCCCCGATCACGCCTCTGGCGATCAGCGCCTGGACCATGGCATAGCCGCTGTCGGGATGTGTGAAGGACACCTGCGAGCCGCGGGCGTCATCATCGCGAGGGGTGATGAGGGTCAGGTCATGCCCCTGGCATCGCCGCTCCACCAGATCGATGAAATATTGCGAAAGCGCAAGGGATTTGCCCCGCAGTTCGGTAAGGTCAACCTCAGCCCAGAGATCAAGCGCATGGTCGAGCGCCAGCATGGACAGCACCGGCGGCGTGCCGCAAAGGTATTGCGAGATATCCGCCGCCGCGGTGAAGTCCCGGGCAAAATCAAACGGCGCTTTATGGGCAAACCAGCCCGACAGCGGTTGCCTGGCCTTGCCGTGATGGCGCGGCGCGACATAGAGAAAAGCCGGCGCCCCCGGCCCGCCATTGAGGTATTTATACCCGCAACCAACGGCGAAATCAGCGCCAGATGCCGCCAGCTCAACAGGCATGGCGCCAGCGGAATGGGCGAGATCCCAGATCACCAGCGCGCCGACGTCATGGGCGGCTTTTGTCAGTTGACGCATGTCGTGGCGGTGGCCGTTGCGATAATTGACATGGGTTAGCATCAGCACGGCGGTATCATGATCGAGCGCGGGGATAATGTCCTCGGGGTGGTCGCAGGTGACCAGTTCATGCCGCTTGTCGAACTGGCTGATCACCCCTTCGGCAATGTAATTGTCGGTGGGGAAGTTTTCGGCTTCAGTGACAATCTTGCGTCGCCCGGCGGTGAGGGTGAGGGCCGCCGACAAGGTTTTGAACAGATTGACGGAGGTGGATTCCGCGGCGATCACGCTGCCCGCTTCGGCCCCGATCAATGGCGCGATCTTGCCCCCGATGCGGTGCGGCAGGTCAATCCAGCCGGCGTCATTCCAGCTTCGGATCAAGCCTTCCCCCCATTCTTCGGTGATGGCCCTGGCCAAGCGGTCAGCGGTGCCTTTTGGCAAAACACCAAGAGAATTGCCATCAAGGTAAATCACCCCTTCGGGCAGGCTGAATTTGCCCCGCATAAAGGCCAGGCTATCGTTGGCGTCGCGCGCCCTGGCGGCGGCAAGGCTGAAGGGGCCCGTGTCAGGGATGTCGTGTGATGAAGGCAAGAAACGCTACCCGCAAAGGCTGGTGAAAGTCAGGGGATATCTTAGCCAGATAAGCCCCGTGAATACAGATGAAATAGAGAATACAGATGAAATAGAGAATACAGATGAAATAGAGAATACAGATGAAATGGCGCAAAGAGTGATAACGCTTTTTTTTACCGCCGGGCCTGTTATGATGCAGCACGTGTTTTAATATGTTTGTTTTTGGATATGACTCCCATGAAAAAACTGCTTCTCCCTATCATGATGGCCCTGGTGTTGTCGGGTTGCCTTAATATCGATGCGCACATGAAGTTCCGTGAAGACGGCCATGTCGATACCGCCATGGTGATGTCCGTCAGCAAAGACATGTACGAGCTGATGAATGCCGATGGTGGCGAGAATTTCTGCACCGGCGTCGGGGAAAAGCGATCCAAGCACAAGGACAGCGTCAGCTGCACCATCGTGGGCAAGACCACGATCGAAACCATGATCAATGGCGGGTTTTCCTTTGACGTGGACCCCAACGCCAACGCCACCACCGATACCCCGGTTCAGGTGACGGAAGTGGGCGAAGGCGTGCTGGAGATCGTCGTTGATTTCCGCAAGATGATGGAAGATGACCCCAATAACCCTGAAATGAACAACCCCGAAATGAAAGCGCTGGTGCGTGCCGCCATGGCCAATAACCACATGAGCTTCGGGTTCACCGGACAGCAGATTGTCAGTTCCACCGGCACGATTTCCAATGATGGCCGCACCGCCACCATCAAAGTCCCGATGACGGATTTTATCGACAAAACCGCCCCGGAAGAATTCCACACTGTTCTGCGCTACAAGGATGGCGGCTGGCTCAGCATGATCATGGGCTGGTTCTACAGCATCTGGCCTTTCTAGGGGGTGTCTCGCCCTCTTGAGGGTATGCCGTCCTCTTGAAAGTAACCCGCCCCCGAGCGAGGCGAAGCTATCGGCGCTGGCTTCGGGGGGGGCTTATGATTAACATTCACTCATCATCTGGCACTCATCATCTGGGGATTTGCGGAAAATGAGAAGTGTTCATTTACCAGCCCTCAAGGTTACCAGACCTCACGCTCACCAGATCTCGACCTCTCCTTTGGCGATGCGCTCTTTCACCAGGGCACGGTTGGCAGGGGTATCGCGCCCCTTGGCGTAGGTGATGACGCCGTCGCTGTTGATGACGGCGATGACCTTGCCGTCCACCCGCACCATGGTTCGGGGGGGCTTGGGCGGCATTTTGGCCTTGCCGTTTTTATAGATGACATGGCCGTAATATGTATCCCAGATCCTGGCGCGACGGGCCTCTTGATACAGCTGTTTGCAGCTCATCTCGAACATCGGGTTGACGAGGGTTCTGATCTGCTTCTGGATTTTTTCAAACCCGCGGGTTTCGTAGACCGAGACATGGTCAACATTGCCGGAGGGCAGAGGCTTCTTGCGGGTGCCGACCTTGACGGTCTTGACCCCGGCGCGTTTGCGCAACTTTCGCCAGAAGGCTTTGCCGGTGTCGTTGGTGGACACGTTGCAGACCTGGCTGATGGATTGCAGTAATGCCGCCAGGGCTTTTTCGCGTTCGGTCATCGTGAAGGTTTTTTCCGCCGCCGCAACAGGCTTGGCGAGGGATAAGTTCAGGGTAAGGGCGGTGGTAAAGGC
>JAGWAQ010000018.1 GCA_021296375.1 Alphaproteobacteria bacterium | reverse complement strand
GCCGCCAGATTATGATACGCGGGTAAAACAGAATCGGATAATACTAAACGAAACTTTCAAAGGCTGAAGCAACCCCAAGTTTGTAGAGTACCGAGCGATAAAATGTACGAAAATTAATCAGCAAACGTTTAAAGTTTTGACGCTCAAATCTGAAGTAATAGCCTTTGTCCTTATAGTTTCGGGCCGTCATAAAATTCTGTTGACGACGAAACAGTTCGTTCTCAGGGGTAATCACATCATCCGGCCCACAATATTTCGATAGCGCCACTTCAAATGAAGTGCCTGCCGATTTCTGGTTGTGCAGATGAATAAGACGGTGCTTATGGCTAATTATGGTCATGATACCCTCCAGCCATGCAATCTTAAAGTATTAATGTTAACAAATAGTTAACCGAACACCGTTTTTAATAAAAAAGCACCCGTTAGGGTGCCTTTTAAAAATAGTAATGTTGATCAGCAGATATTTTGAAGCTTACACCCCGAGGCAGACGTATTTCATTTCCATGAAATCGTCGATCCCGTATTTCGAGCCTTCGCGGCCGATGCCCGATTGCTTGACGCCACCAAATGGCCCGATCTCGTTTGAGAAAATGCCGGTGTTGACAGAGACAATGCCGTATTCAAGGGCTTCCGCCACACGCCAGACCCGCGCCATGTCATTGGCGAAGAAATACCCCGCCAGCCCGAAGATCGTGTCATTGGCCATGGCGATGACCTCTTCTTCGGTGTCAAACTTGAAGAGCGGGGCAACAGGGCCAAAGGTTTCCTCGCGGAACACCATCATGTCGGGGGACATGTTGGTCAAGACCGTCGGTTCAAAGAACGTGCCGCCATTGCCGTGGCGATTGCCGCCGATCTGGATTTCGGCGCCTTTTTCCACCGCGTCCTTGACGTGACGTTCGACTTTTTCCAGCCCCTGGGTATCGATCAGGGGGCCAATGGCGACGCCGTCATCAGCGCCATTGCCGACTTTCATTTCTGCCACTTTGGCCGTTAATGCCCTGGCGAATTCATCATAAATTCCGGCCTGAACGAAGATCCGGTTGGCGCAAACACAAGTCTGGCCGGCGTTGCGGTATTTCGACGCCAGCGCTTCACGGACGGCGATGTCGATATCGGCATCATCAAACACGATAAGCGGCGCGTTGCCCCCCAACTCAAAGCTGACTTTCTTGATGGTGTCGGCGGATTGCTTCATCAGGATGCGGCCGACTTCGGTTGAACCGGTGAAGGTGATCTTCCGCACCGTGGGGTTGGTGGTCAGCTCAAGCCCCATGGCGGGCGCGTCCATGCCATTGACGATGTTAATAACGCCAGCAGGAATACCGGCACGATGGGCCAGTTCCGCCAGCGCCAGGGCTGACAGCGGGGTTTGTTCCGCCGGCTTCAGCACCGCCGCGCAACCGGCGGCAAGGCCGGGGGCCAGCTTGCGGGTGATCATGGCGTTCGGGAAATTCCATGGCGTGATGGCGCCAAACACCCCGATCGGCTGCTTCAGCACCATGATGCGCTTGTCGGTCATATGCGGTTCAAGAATATCCCCAGAGACACGGCGGCCTTCTTCGGCGAACCAGTCGATAAAAGACGCGCCATAGGCGATTTCGCCACGGGCTTCCGCCAGGGGTTTGCCCATTTCCGCGGTCAGAATCTGCGCCAGGTCTTCCTGATTTTCCATGATCAGGTTGAACCAGGCGCGCATCAGCATGGCGCGGTCCTTGGCGGTGCGTGCCGCCCATTGCTTTTGCGCGACCGCGGCTTTGGCAATGGCATCACGGATGGTGTCGGCGCCATGGTCAGCAACATCGGCGACCAGCTCCCCTGTCGCGGGGTTGTGGATAGGGAAGGTCTTGCCACCGGCGGCGGCGACCCATTCGCCATTCACATAGCTGTCGGTTTTAAAAAGGGTAGGATCACTAAGTTTCATGGCTGAATACTCCACAAATAGGATAGAAAAAGGGCATCACAAATGGATGTGATGCCCGTTGTCAGGTTTACATGCGCGACGCGACGTTTTCCCAGTTGACCAGATTATCAAGGAAATTGGTCAGGTAGGCGGGGCGCTTGTTGCGGAAATCGATGTAGTAGGAATGTTCCCACACGTCGCAACCGAGCAAAGCGGTCTGGCCAAAGCACAGGGGATTGACGCCGTTTTCGGTCTTGGTGACAGCAAGGCTGCCGTCGCTGTTCTTGACCAGCCAGCACCAGCCGGAGCCAAACTGCCCGGCACCAGCGGCGCAGAACTCATCCTTGAAGGCGTCAACAGAACCGAAGTTTTCAACAATCGCGCTTTCCAGCTCAGTTGGCATGGCGCGGCCTGAAGGGCCCATCATTTCCCAGAACTGGATGTGATTCCAGTGTTGGGAGGCGTTGTTGAAAAGACCGGACTGAACCAGCGCGCCAGCGTCGTAAGTCGCCGCGACGATCTCTTCAAGGGATTTGCCTTCATGGCCTGAACCAGCAAGCAGCTTGTTGCCGTTGTCGACATAGGCCTTGTGGTGAAGGTCGTGGTGGAATTCCAGGGTTTCCTGGCTCATGCCTGCGGCGGCGAGGGCGTCATAGGCATAGGGGAGATCAGGGAGTTCAAAAGCCATCTTTTTATCCTTTATCTGGTGGGGAATTGGCAATTCTACCAAGTGTGTCTATATACTTATATATATGGTGTTTGATGAATTTAACAGGGGGCCCGTAACAAACCCGTTCATATTATGGGCACATTTCAACTCTATCTTCATCATCCCACCTCAATAAAGAGCGTCATTGAAAGGAAATTGCGATGGCAATCATGCTGATCATTTTAGGGTTGATGATTTTTCCCACCGAAGAAATGGCGGAATTCCGCAAGCACAGTAATGGCAACACCGATTATGTTTGGGTTGAAGCGGTTGAATGCGAAACCGGCCTCAAGGAAAGCGGCTACAGCTACGCCCCTTCCGGCAAGGTGGTGATGAAACAGGTCAATGACGACGGCAGCGTGGGCAAAGTCTGCATCAAATAAAAAAACCCCCTGCCGCGACGGGCAGAGGGCGCATTTTGATTTTAGTCATGCGGTTCGGTCAATCGCCCTGCATCATCTTGCCGACGCGCAGGCGCAGGGCATTGAGGCGGATGAACCCGTGGGCATCGGTCTGGTCATAATCCGCGGTGCCATCTTCAAACGTCACCAGGTCAGGATGATAAAGCGAATGCGGTGACTTGCGGCCGGTGATGATGATGTTGCCTTTATACAGCTTCATCCGCACCGTGCCCGTGACTTTCGCTTGCGTCGCGTCGATCGCCTTTTGCATCATCTCGCGTTCAGGGTCGAACCAGAACCCGTTATAGACCAGTTCAGCGTAACGCGGCATCATGCTGTCTTTGGCATGGGCGGCGCCGCGATCAAGGGTGATGGATTCCATCGCGCGGCGGGCTTTCAGCAAAATGGTTCCCCCCGGGGTTTCGTAAACCCCGCGGGATTTCATCCCGACAAAACGGTTTTCCACCAGGTCAAGACGGCCGATGCCATTGGCGCCACCAAGGCGGTTCAATTCGGCCAAAAGAGTGGCGGGGGTCATTTCCTTGCCGTTGATGGCAACCGGATCACCGCCGGCAAAATCAATGGTGATTTCGGTTGGCGTGTCGGGCGCATCCATAGGGGAAACCGTGCGGGAATAGACATATTCCTCCGGCTCCGCCCAGGGGTCTTCCAGCACTTTGCCTTCAGCGGAAATATGCAGAAGATTGGCGTCGACGCTGAACGGCGCTTCGCCGCGCTTGTCTTTCGGGATCTGGATCTGGTGCTTTTCGGCATAATCGATCAGCCTGGTGCGGGAGGTTAAATCCCATTCCCGCCATGGCGCGACGACTTTAATGCCAGGCTCCAGCGCGTAATACCCCAGCTCAAACCGCACCTGATCATTGCCTTTGCCGGTCGCCCCGTGGCTGACGGCATCGGCCCCGACTTCGCGGGCAATCTCGATCTGCCGCTTGGCGATCAGGGGGCGGGCAATCGAGGTGCCGAGCAGGTATTCCCCTTCATAAAGCGCATTGGCACGGAACATCGGGAAGACGTAATCGCGGGTAAACTCCTCGCGCAGATCTTCGATGTAAATTTCCTTGATGCCCATGGCTTTGGCTTTGGCGCGGGCAGGCTCAATGTCCTCGCCCTGACCGAGATCAGCCGTAAAGGTCACGACTTCCGCGCCGTGGGCGTCCTGCAGCCAACGCAGAATTACAGAGGTGTCCAGCCCGCCTGAATAAGCGAGCACTACTTTTTTAGGTGAGGATGTATCAGTCATGCCGATGCTATAGCCCGCGATGCCGGAAACTGCAAGTTTTTCCCATTAATCCTGCCGCAGCTCCTTAATCTTGCCGCAGCTCCTTTAATCCTGCCGAAGCCCCTTAATCTTGCCGAAGCACTGGGCCAGGCTTCCGCCCCAATGTCCGCGACGCGCCGATCAACCCTAGGACCACGGTCGCCATCGCCCCTCCAAGGGCAACCCCCGCCGCCAGCACAGGCGGGAAGACAAAACTGGTTTGCAGGAAAATCCCGATCACCGCGTAACTGGCGGCGGTGCCAATAGCAACAGCCACAAGGCCGGTGATCAGCCCCAGCAGGGCGTATTCATAGATATAGGACATCAGGATGACCCGCCGTGTCGCCCCCAGCACTTTCAGGATGATCGATGAATTGATCCGCCGGGCCTCGCTTGCCGCGACCGTCCCCGCCAATACCGAGAACCCTGCCACAAGGGTGATGCTGGCGGTGATCTGGATGGCCATGGAAACAAGCCCCAGAATCCGCCCCACGGTAACCGCCGCTTCACGGACAGAAATCGACGACACATTGGGCATCAACGCGGCGACATTACGGTCGACGGCGGCTTCGGTCTCCGGGTCATCCGTGGCGACGGTGGCGACCCAGTTGTGGGGGGCCGCCTCGATCATGCCCGGGCTTAACACAAAAACAAAGTTCAGGCCGAAATTCTGCCATTCGATCTGGCGGCTTGAGGTGATGGTGGCCATCAGCTCACGGCCCGCGATATTGAGGGTAACGCTATCCCCAAGATCAAGACCAAAGGCGACCATGGCTTCATCATCCATGGACACTTCCATGGGGCCGGTGTGATCAGCATCCCACCATTCCCCCTTGACGATACGGGCGCCCTCTGGCGGGGTCGGGGACCAGGTCAGGCCGCGATCGCCGCGCAGAATCCATTCTTCAGATTGCGGCGCGTTGATCTCCGCCGCCGGCACCCCGTTGAGGGCCACGACACGGCCGCGCACCAGCGGCACCATGACGATATTATCCGCCCCCACAAACCCGGCGGTGGTGGACAGGAATTCCTCCTGCTGATGGGGCTGGATATCAATAAAGAACCACGCCGGGGCCTCGTCCTCAAGCCGGGTGTTGATCTGGCGGTTCATGTTAAATTCCGACACCGCGATGGCGACCAGCACCGTCAACCCCAGGCCAAAGGTGACGATGACCGTGCGGGTGGAATTGCCCGGCCGCACCAGCGCCGCCATGGCCAGGCTTAACGCCGTGTTGCGGATTTTCGGCAGGCGTTTGATCGAACGCACCACGACATCACCAAGCACCGCCAGCAGGGCGAGCGACCCCAACACCCCGACCATAAAGCCAATCGCCAGCACAGGGCTGGTGGTGGCCCACCATGTCAGGGCCATGAGGCCGATGGTGCTGAGGGCGATCACCCCGAGGTAGCGTTTTTTGGGCTTGCCCGTGGGAACCGTGATCAAGGTGCGGAACAACTGGCTGGGGTTGACCTCCCGCGCTTTGCCCAAAGGCCAGACCGAAAAAGTGATGGCGGTCAGAAAGCCAAACCCGCCAGCGGCCAGCAATGGCGCCGGAAACAGGCCGGTTTCAATCGGCACCACCACGACGGCGCCGAGCAGGGCTTTCACCACCCATGGGGTAATGACCGCAAGCCCCAGCCCGAGGGCAACACCAAGCGTGGTCAGGATCAACACCTGAATAAAATAGACCCAGAAAATCAAGGGCGCGGGGGCGCCAAGGCATTTCAGCGTCGCCAATACCGGCATCCGGTTGGTCAGCCAGGCGCGCACCGCCGACGATACCCCCAGCCCGCCGATCAGCAGCGCGGTCAGGCTAACGAGCGTCAGGAAAGTTTCAGTGCGTGAAAGAAACGCCTGAAAACCCGCCGACCCCTGGCGATGATGGCGAAGCCGCACCAGGCTGTTTTCAGACGTCGACTTGAGCAGGCTGAGGATCGCCAGATCGCGCGCCGGATTGTCGAGCAACAGGCGTTCGCGATAGGTCATCAGCGCGCCAGGAACATTCAGCCCCGTGGCGTCAAGGTTTTCATCTGCCAGAATCACGCTTGGTGCGAATTGCTCAAACCCGAAACTGCGGTCCGGTTCATGGAGCAGGATGGCGCTGACATGAACATCAATATCCCCCAGCCTGACGGTATCCCCGACATCAGCCCCCAGCACACGCAACAGCCCGGGGTTGGCGACAATCCCGGGGTTGCCCTTGACGACACTCAAGGCTTGATCAAGGGGAATAGGGGGGTCAAGGCGTGGCGCCCCGAGCAGAGGCCAGTGGTCATCCACCACCTTGAGGGACACAAGGCGGCGGATCGGCTGATCGTCTTTGACCGAACCCAGCATCGCCCGCATCATGATGACGGAGGACGTCTGGCCGTGTTTGGCCATTTCCTCCAGCACCACTTTCGGCGCCGGTTTATGGGTTGAGCTGGCGTCAAGATCACCGCCAAACAACAGCCGGGAATTGACCGCAATGCCATAACGCATGGATTCCGCAATACTGCCCACGGCACCAATCGCCGTTACCCCAAGGGTGAGCGCGATCAGGAATACCCGAAACTTGCTGAGCGAACCGCGCAATTCACGGATGGCGATCTGAAAGGCCAGAGCAGGTGAAGTCATGGGTCAGGCCTTCTTTTTGGTGGTTTTTTTCGCCGAAGTCTTTTTCGCCGGGGCTTTTTTCGCCGGTGTGGTCTTGCGGTCTTCTGAAATCGCGCCGTCGGCAATGCGGATGATGCGGCTCAGGCGTGTCGCCAGGGCTTCGTCATGGGTGATGAGGACAAGGCTGGTGCCATGTTTGGCGGCGGTCTCCATCAGCAGGTCCATGATCTCGCCCCCTGTTGCCTGGTCAAGATTGCCTGTGGGTTCATCCGCCAACAGGATATCGGGCCCCGTGACAATAGCACGGGCAATGGCGACGCGCTGCTGCTCACCACCGGAAAGCTGGTCAGGGAAATGGTCAATTCGGTGGCCAAGCCCGACATCCGTCAGCGCCACCTGCGCCCGTTCAAACGCATCTTTTGCGCCTTCCAGCTCAAGCGGAATGGCGACATTTTCCAGCGCGGTCATGGACGGGATCAGGCGGAAAGCCTGAAAGATAATGCCAATATGATCACGGCGAATTTCCGCCAGGCGATCTTCATCAAGGGCGTTCAGGTCATGCCCCGCCACCACCACCTGACCTTTGGTGACGCCTTCCAGCCCCGCCATCACCATCATCGCGGTGGTCTTGCCGGCGCCGCTTGGCCCCAGCACGGCGACGGTTTCGCCAGCGTTGATCTTGACCGTGACGTTGTTCAGAATATCCACCGTGCCGGCGCGACTTGGCATCGACAAGCTGATGTTGGTAAGGGCGATCATCGGTTGAGCTGATGAAGCAGAGGCGGCGCGGGATACTGACATGGGATGTCCTGACTTAAAATCTTCGGTAAGATAGGCACGAGCGGTTGCCGCCGCCTGTGCTTTTCATAAATTTAATTTGTGGTACATATATTGGGTGTTTAGCCAAGGTTTTCAAATTATGCCACGATTTTTCTCATCTGCTGTTGTTGCCATCACGCTTCTTCTGGCTTCCTGGTCGGCGCAGGCGGAGCCATTGCGGCTGCTGGTTTTTGGCGACAGTCTGGTGGCGGGGTACGGTTTGCCGCAAGGGGTGGCGTTTCCCGACCAGCTGGGGGCGGACCTGGCCCGTGATGGCCGTCATGTCGATATCATCAATGGCGGCATTTCCGGTGACACCACGGCGGGGGGCGCCAGCCGTGTTGGCTGGTCGCTTGCGGACCAGCCTGATGCCGTGATTGTGGTGCTGGGCGGCAATGATGCGCTAAGGGGGTTGCCGCCGCAAGACATGGAACGCAACCTTGGCACGATCTTATCGGCCATCCAGGACAAGAATATTCCGGTGCTGTTGGCGGGGATGCATGCGCCTGCCAATCTCGGGCTTGATTACGGCAAGATGTTTGACGCGGCGTTTATGTCGGCGGTCAAGGCCGCGCAAACCCGCCCGGCGCCGGTGCTGTTTTACCCGTTTTTCCTTGATGGCGTCGCGCTTGAGCCTGAGCTTAATCAGGACGACGGCATTCACCCCAATACCGACGGGGTGGCGGTGATTGTTCAGCGCATTCGCCCAATGGTGGACCAATTGCTGGCCCTCGCCCGGCCGTAAGGAGACGTGATGACCTCGGTTAAGCCTTCTGCACTTTATAGCGATGATGAACGCGACGCGATGCTGGCGGCGTTGCCCGACTGGCGACTGACCGATGACGGCAAGGCGATTGAAAAAACCTTCCGCTTCAGCAGTTTTAATGCCGCTTTTGGTTTCATGACACGGGTGGCGATCACGGCGGATGCCATGGACCACCATCCCGAATGGGCCAATGTTTATGGCCGCGTCGATGTTAAACTGACCACCCACCATGATGGCGGGTTGACGGCGCTTGATGAACGGCTGGCCAAAGCCATGGACGCCATGGCCAGTTCAAGCGGGGTGAAGTGATGCGAGGTTACGCGGCGCTTGGGGTTGAAAATGTCAGCAAGGCGCGGAACGCCGGCGCGGTGATCCGAACGGCCCATGCTTTTGATGCGGCTTTTGCCTTTACCGTCGGGGATACCCTCAATCGGCGGGAAATCGCCCATGCCGACACGTCAAAAGCGATCGAGCAAATCCCGTTGTATATGTTCGCCTCCCCCCGTGAGCTGGCCCTGCCCGAAGGCTGCCAGTTGGTGGGGATTGAGCTGACCGATGACGCCGTCGTTTTGCCCAGTTTCCGGCACCCCCGCCAGGCGGCGTATATTCTTGGCGCTGAACGCATGGGCCTGAGCGAGGAAACCCAGGACCTGTGCCATCATATCATCAAAATTCCGACACGGTTTTCACTTAACCTGGCGGTGGCCGGGGCGTTGGTGATGTATGACCGGTTGCAATCGATGGATCGGTTTGCGCCGCGCCCCACCATGCCGGGCGGCCCTCGCGAAGAGTTGCCGGAGCCGGTGTTCGGGGAGCCGCTCTGGCTGAAAAAACAACGTCGTCGCGAGGCGGCGGCCAGAGATGAAAAATAACGCCTAATTTCGCGGCGGCTCTTGTGTTTTTGGCCCTGATCTGTGATTTTAGGCCGATGATTGCGCCGGATGATCACTTAACTTGAGGAAGATGTGACCATGACATTCAATTTCGCGACCCGACCTTTTGCGACAAGCCTTTGCCGTTCGATGACGCGCGCTCTTGGCGCCGCCATGCTCGCGGTGATCATGACCATGACGGCGGGCGCAACCGCCCAGGCCCAGACCGGTGAGCTGATCGGCCAATCCGGCGCCTGGAAAGCCTATCGCGCCGGGTCAGGCGGCAATTCGGTCTGTTTCATCACCAGCACCCCCATCAAGCTTGAAGGCAAATATGACCGCAACAATCGCGGGGAAACCCGGGTGTTTGTCACCCACCATGGCCGCAACGGCGAAGATCGCGGTGTTGTCAGTTCCGTCGCCGGATACCGGTTTGAAGAAGGCCGTGATGTGGTGTTCAGCATCGACGGCAAAGCCTTTAACCTGTTCAGCGACAAAACCCGCGCCTGGGCGACCAAGCCTGAACAAGACCGCGCCCTGGTGAAATCCATGAAACGCGGCAACAAGCTGAAGGTGACAGGCGTCTCCAGCCGCGGCAACAAAACCATCGACACCTATTCCCTGAAAGGCTTTACCGCCGCCATGAAGAAAATCGACAAGGCCTGCTCCTGATGAAAGAGGCGGCCCTGACGACCGGCCCTGCCGAAAAGCAGGACGCCAACGGGCCGGCGGTCACGCCCCCTGATGTTTCCGCTGATCTTTCCCCTGATTTGCAGATGCCTGTTGATTTATTGGGGCTGTCGTTTGAGGAGCTTGAAGCGGTCATGGTCGCCGAAGGCCTGCCGAAATTCAGGGCCAGGCAAGTCTGGAGCTGGATCTGGCGTCATGGCGTCACGGCTTTTGACGACATGACCAATCTTGCCAAATCCGTGCGCGAACAATTGTCCGCCGGTTTCATGATCTCCCGCCCCCGTGTCACGAGCCGTCAGGTGTCGAGCGACGGCACCATCAAATGGCTGCTCAAATTCGCCGATGGCAATGAAGCTGAAACCGTTTACATCCCGGAAGAGGATCGCGGCACGCTCTGCATTTCCTCGCAAGTCGGCTGCACCCTGACCTGTTCCTTCTGCCATACCGGCACCCAGAAGCTGGTGCGCAACCTGAAGGTCGAGGAGATCATGGGCCAGATCATGCTGGCGATGGATGAGCTGGGGGAATGGCCCGCCACCCAGGATGGCCGCAAGCTGACCAATATCGTGCTGATGGGCATGGGGGAGCCGCTGTTCAATTACGACAATGTTCGTGATGCCATGCTGATCACCATGCATCATGAGGGGATTGGCCTGTCGAAACGCCGCATCACCCTGTCAACCTCCGGCGTGGTGCCGGAAATTTTCAAGACCGGCGAAGACCTCGGGGTCAATCTGGCGATCTCGCTCCATGCCGTGCGGGATGAGTTGCGGGATGAGCTGGTGCCGATCAACCGCAAATATCCTCTTGAGGTGCTGGTGGAGGCGTGCCGCAATTACCCGGCGTCATCGAACTCCCGCCGCATCACCTGGGAATACGTCATGCTTGACGGCATCAATGACAGCGACGAGGACGCCAAGGCACTGGTCAAGCTGATCAAGGGCATCCCGTCAAAGATCAACCTGATCCCGTTCAACGCCTGGCCGGGGGCAGGGTACACGTGTTCATCGAAGACCCGCATCGACAGGTTTTCCAAGATTGTCATGAACGCCGGTTACTCAAGCCCGGTCCGCACCCCGCGAGGGCAAGATATCCTGGCGGCATGCGGGCAATTGAAATCCGCCTCCGAACGCGCCCGCCGGCAATCGACACGAGCCTAAAAATCGCCGCAATATGATGAGAATATCTTGTAAAGGCTGAAGCGAGTAGTTACGTTATCACTAAGGATTTGATCACTCAGGAGGGAGTTCCATGAACGATCCAAAAATCATTAACCCGTCGGCAACGGCGGCCGTTGACACCGACGCTGGGCTGCGCGCCTATATGCTCGGGGTTTACAACTACATGACCACCGCCCTGGCGGTCACCGGTTTCTTTGCCATTGGCACCAAGATGCTGGCGATTTCCACCAATGACGCCGGGCAACGTTACCTGACCGGTTTCGGGGAGCTGTTGTTCACCACCCCGCTGAAATGGGTCATCGCCCTGGCGCCGCTTGGCATGGTGTTCTGGATGTCGGCGCGCATGCACGCCATGTCCCACCAGAAAGCGCAACGCCTGTTTTACATTTTCGCGGCGCTGATGGGCATGTCCCTGTCATCTCTGCTGATGGTCTACACCGGCACCAGCGTGGCGCGGGCGTTCTTCATCACCGCCGGGTCTTTTGCCGGGCTCAGCCTTTATGGCTACACCACGAAACGTGACCTCGCCCCTATGGGCGCGTTCCTGATCATGGGCCTGATCGGCCTGATCCTCGCCAGTCTGGTCAATATGTTTGTCCAGTCGCAAGGCGCGGAATTCCTGATCTCTATCGTCGGGGTGCTGTTGTTTGCCGGCTTGACCGCCTGGGATACACAGAAGATCAAGTCAATGTATCTTGTGTCCGACAGCCATGATGTGGCGCAGAAGAAATCTATCCACGGCGCCTTGTCGCTCTACCTTGATTTCATCAACATGTTCATCATGATCCTGCGTCTGATCGGCAACCGCGAGTAGTCGCGGCCATCATCACCTTATCCGCGCCCGTGGGGTTGTCCTCACGGGCGTTTTTTTATGGACATGCGCCCTTTCAGCTGGACCAGAGTTCATCGAGCTGGCGTTCCAGCATCGGCCCCCCAAAGGTGGAGAGGCCCAAATTCCGCAATCTCGCCATCGGGCCGGACATCGCGAACATGGCCCCGGCGCGGTCAGCCGACGCCCGGATGGAGCGGATCGCCCGCACCCGTTCAGCGGTCCAGCGGGTGAAGACCGGGGCAAGGTCATCGTCTGCCTCCAGCCGCGACAATTGCTGGCTCAAGCTGGCGGCGTCGATCAGGCTTTGGCCGGCGCCCTGCGCCAGATGCGGCGGCATGGGATGGGCGGCATCCCCCGCCAGAACAACACGCCCCCGCTGATAAGTGTCGAGATGAAGATGGTCAAACAACGGCTGTTCCCGCGCCCCGTCAAGATGGGGAATGAGAGGCGTGAGGGAGGCGTGCGCCCCCAGCATCCGTTTAACCCGCGCGCGCGCCGACGGGCTTTGGGCCACCACCGCAACGATATTCACCGTGCCATCAGCCAGAGGGTAATGGACGACATGCCCGCCATCCCCCAGCCAGACCGTGCTGGCGCGGGTGGCAAAACGTGGCGGCAATTCCGCCGAAGCCACGACCATGCGGAAAGCCACGCGGCGGGCGATCAAATCAGGAGGAATGGCCGATGCGTCCTGCGCTTCGACGTAGTGGCGGCAAGCGCCGTTCAGGGAATCGGCCCCGATCAGCCAGTCGCTGTTATGGGTGGTGCCGTCATCCAGGGTGCATTGCGCGCGGCCATTGCTGGTGGTGGCCTCGGCAAGGCTGGCGTTGATCCAGCTGACCTGTCCCGTTGCTGTTGCGGCATCACGCAAACACGCCATCAGATGGGCGCGGGTCATGCTGGTGTAAGGGCTGCGGCGGGGGCGATCGTTCAACCCCAACTGAACAAGGCTATGGCCGGTGTTGATGGACAGCATCCGCATCAGGCTCAGGGGGACGGCGCCGTCCCGGGCGGCATCATCGACCTGCAAGTGCTGAAGGGCGGCCCAGGAATTTGGCGCCAGTTGAACGCCGCCCTCAATGGCGGTATCGGCGTCAGGGGCGATGATGGTGGCGGTAAACCCGGCCCGCGCCAACCCCAGCGCCATGGCACGGCCAGCGATGCCGTCGCCGGCAATGGTAAAACGGGTGGGGGCGGATGTGGTGGTGGCCATGGCGTCGATACACTCGTCTTGCGCGGACAATCTTGTTAACCCGGGGCTTTGTTCTGTGCCATAGTAGACCAGCCTTTTGAAAGAGACCACAATTTATGCCTGTCCGATTTTACCCCGTGATATTTGTAGTGCTGTGGGCCAGCGCATTTGTTTCCGCCAAATACGGGATGATGGGGGCCGGGCCGTTCAGCTTTCTGTTCACGCGATTTGTCATTGTCATGGGCTTGTTCGGGGTGATGGCCGTTGTGATGCGGTCACGCTGGCCACGCCGTCAGGACATGGCGCCGACGCTGATTGCCGGGGTCTTGATGCACGGGGTCTACCTGGGCGGTGTGTTTTATGCCGTTTCCCTGGGCACGCCCGCGGGCATCGCATCACTGATCGTTTCCATCCAGCCGATCATCACAGCGTTCCTGGCGCTGGTTGTGCTGGGGGAGGTGATCCGCCGGTTGCAATGGCTGGGGATTGCGCTGGGGATGATCGGGGTGGTGCTGGTGATCTCCCCTCGGCTTGGGGGGGAAGTGCCCGCGGTTGGGCTGTTGTCCTGCCTGATCAGCGTTTACGCCATGAGCGTCGGGACGATTGTTCAGAAACGCTACCTTGGCCAGATTGATCTGGTCTCCGGCAACGCCCTGCAAGCCATGGCGGCGGCGGCGTTTTATGGATTCTTGCTGCTGACGGTGGAAAACTATCAGCTGGAATGGACGCTTGAAGTCACCTTGTCGATGATCTGGATTGTCTCGGCGGTGTCGATCGGGGCGGTGACGATCCTGATGCTGTTGATCCGCTCTGGCCAGATGGCGGCGACCTCCAGCCTGTTCTTCATGGTGCCGCCGGTGTCCGCCCTGATGGGCTATGTCGCCTTTGGTGAAGTGCTGGGGGCGATGGGCATCCTTGGTTTTATCATTGCCAGCGCAGGGGTATGGCTGGTCAACCGGCCGGAAAAACCGTAAACTGCCGCAATGAAACCTGAAGCTCAATCATCATCGCCATCATCACCGTCATCTGCCGACACGCCGGTGGAAAAAGTGGCTCAAGTGCAACCCCGCTGCCTGTTCTGTGGCCAGCCCGAACAACTGGTCTGGGTTCATGGCCACGGGCAATGCACCCATTGCGGGGTCAATGCCATGCCGTGCTGTGACGGGGCGGAATGCCATATCTAGATCGCCGCGCTAGAGTTGCCCCACGGGCATAGGCTTTGCGCCAGCTTTTAGAGCCATCACGGCAAGCCAGTCATGGGCAACATTTGCCGCCGCCATGGCGGTGATATCCGCGTGGTCATAGGCGGGGGATACTTCAACCAGGTCAAACCCCACCATATTCAGTGGCGCCAGCCCGCGAATAAACTCCAGCGCTTGCCATGTCGCCAGCCCCCCGGGAAGCGGCGTGCCTGTCCCCGGGGCAAAGGCCGGGTCAAGGCAGTCAATGTCAAAGCTGATGTAAACAGGGGTATCGCCGACGCGATTGAGAATCCGGTCGATCACCGCCTCAACCCCGTTGCGATGAACCCAGGGGCTGGTCAGGATATCAAACCCGTGGTCGCTGTCGTTATAGGACCGCAGCCCCACCTGGATGGATTTATCCACTTGCAGGAGATTGTCCTCTTTCGCGTGCAGGAACATCGAGCCGTGGTTGAGGGGTGAGCCGCCGTCATCCCAGGTGTCGCAATGGGCATCAAACTGGATGAGCGCGACCGGCCCGTGCTTTTCGGCATGGGCGCGGATCAGGGGATAGGACACGAAATGATCCCCCCCGAAGGTCAGCATTTTGGTGTCGGTGGCCAGAATGGCGCGGGCGTGGTCGGCAATCGCATCGGGGATTGCTTGCGGGTCATGGGGGTTTAGCGCGCAATCGCCGTAATCCGCCACCGCCAGGGTGTCAAAAATATCAAAGCCGAACGGAAACGCCTTCAGGCTGGCCAGTTCAGTTGACGCCCCGCGAATGGCGCGTGGCCCGAACCGGCAGCCGGGGCGATTGGTCACCGCGCCATCAAACGGAATGCCTGATACGGCGATATCGACATCGCTCAAATCGCGGGTGTATTTGCGCCGCAGAAAACTGAGAGCGCCGCCATAGGTCATTTCATAGTCTGACCCTTTGACGTCGGTTTTCAGGAAAGCGGCATCGGAATTCACGTATTCAACAGTCATGTTATCGGCCCAGGGTAATCAAAGTGTCGTCCAGCGCATCGCGTGCAATCGCGATCACCGTATCGATATCATCACGGGTGAAGGTCAGGGGTGGGGACAGGATCATGCCGTCGCGCACCGCCCGCATCATCAAGCCGCGGTTAATGGCATGGTCACGGCAGATGACCCCCGTGGCGCCTTCATCATCAAACATGACGGGGCCGTTTTTATCGGCCACCAGCTCGATCGAGGCCAGCAGCCCAAAGGACCGCACTTCCCCCACCAGAGGATGATCAGCCAGCCGTTCAAGCGCTTCCGCCAGATAAGGGCCGGTGTCTTCACGGACGCGGGTGATCAGCCCTTCCTTTTCAATGATATCAAGATTGGCCAGCGCCACCGCCGCCGCCACGGGATGGCCGGAATAGGTAAAGCCGTGGTAGAACTCGCCGCCATCATCGATAATTCGCCTTGCCACCCGGTCCCCCACCAGCACCGCCGACATCGGCTGATAGCCTGAAGTCAAGCCTTTGGCGGTGGCGATCAGGTCCGGCGCCAGGCCCATGGTCTGGCTGGCGAACCATTGCCCCGTGCGGCCATAACCGGTGATGACTTCATCGGCAACAAACAGGATATTGTGGTCACGGCAAATGCGCTGGATGTGGTCAAAATACCCCGCGGGCGGAATAATCACCCCGCCGGCACCCTGAATGGGTTCGGCGATAAAGGCGGCGATGTGATCAGCCCCATGTTCTGTGATCGCCGCTTCCAGCCATGACGCGGATGTTTCGGCGAAAGTCGCGTCATCCATATTGCCTTGATGCAGAAAGCCGTAAGGCGGTTTGATCTGGACAAAATCAGGCAGGGCCGCGCCTTGATGATGCATCCCCGCCATGCCCCCCATGCTGGCGGCGACAGTGGTGGAGCCGTGGTAACCATAGTCGCGGCTGATGATGATCTGCTTTTCCGGCTGGCCTTCAAGCGCCCAGTAATGCCGCACCATGCGAACGATCGTGTCATTGGCTTCTGACCCGGAATTGGCAAAAAACACATGATTGATGCCGTCGGGGGCCATTTCCGCCAGGCGTTTTGCCAGTGCCGCCGCCGGCGCGTTGCTGGTTTTGAAAAAGGTGTTGTAATACGGCAGCGCCTTCATTTGTTTGGTGGCGGCATCGACCAGTTCCTGGCGGCCATACCCGACATTGACGCACCACAACCCCGCCATGGCATCAAGGATGCGATTGCCGTCGCTGTCGATGATGTAATGGCCATCGGCGGCGGTGATGATGCGCGTGCCTTCGGCTTTCATGGATTTGTAATCCGTGAACGGATGAAGATGATGCGACACATCAAGATCCCAAAAAGCGGCGGTATCGTACTCAGACATTTGAACACCTGTGCGTGAATTGCTATCCTGAAACTATAAATGGCTTTCAACACAAGGCCAAGGTTAAGGTGAAAGATGATGT
>JAGWAQ010000017.1:17143-24189 GCA_021296375.1 Alphaproteobacteria bacterium | reverse complement strand
CCACCTTGCCATTGGTTTTATCGGCGGCTTCGATCGCTTCATTGACGCGCTGGCCCGCCGCCGACCGCATCTTCAGGTCAACCGCCAGCTCCCGCCCGTATTGGATGGTGATGTTGTTCTCGGCGGCATAGGTATTGAGCACCGACGGAATGTCATTCTTGGCATGACCGGCGGCAAACAGCATCCCCGGCACCGCCAGCACATGGTTAACGCCCTGGTCACGCAGCTTATCAAGACCGGTTTTAATGACCGGGGTGGCAAATTCAAGATAGCCGTATTCGACAGGCCAATCAGGGAAGAGAGGGTCAAGCTTTTCCGCCAGCACCGCGAATTCGGCAACAGCGGATTTCGACCGACTGCCATGACCGCAGATCATTACACCGTATTTTGGCTCATTATGGGAATCGGGCATGGGGCCTTCCTTTCATCACGACAAAAACCCTGTCATCAACAGGTCAGGTTTCGCATTCATCTTGAAGGAAGAAATAAAGCCCTGCCCGCCGATGACCACCCATCACGGACAGATATTTTCTTAAGGCCCCCGGACTAAGCCCCTCTGACTTGAAGGTCTGCCGCACCGGGATAACTTCCACCTTGTGAACAAGGAACCCAATGGATAAAGGTATAATATGATTCCCCATAGGAAACAAACGAAACCTCATGCCCGATTTACATGCCCGATTTAATTGACATCATCCTACCGCTTACCCTTGATCAACGGGCGCTGGTGCTGGCCCTTGCCTTGATGGCCGATGCCGTGATCGGGGAGCCTGACTGGCTCTGGTCGCGCCTGCCGCACCCTGTGGTGGGGTTTGGTCGCGCCATTTCTGCTGCTTCAAGCTGGGGCAACCGGCGGCGTTATTCAGGCCGCCGCCGCCGGATCAATGGCATGCTCGTCATCACGGCGCTTGTTATGCTGGCGTTCGGGGTTGGCGGCATGATCGCCGGGCTGGCGGGGCTGGCGCCGGTCATCATCTCCGCTGTCGCCGAAGGCGTGATCGTCACCGTGCTGGTGGCGGGGCGAAGCCTTGATGACCATGTGCGGCGGGTGGCGGTGGCCTTGCGCGCTGGCGATATGACGGCGGCGCGATTCCACGTCTCGATGATCGTCGGCCGCAACCCAGATGCGCTCGACGCCGCCGCCATGGCCCGCGCGTCGATCGAAACCACCGCGGAAAACCTGTCCGACGGGGTGGTGGCGCCAGGGTTGTTTTACCTTCTTTTTGGCCTGCCCGGGATCATCATCTATAAAATGATCAACACCGCCGACAGCATGATCGGCTACAAGTCAAAAGACCATTTCGCGTTCGGGACTGGCGCGGCGCGGCTGGATGATCTTGTTAACCTCATTCCGGCTCGCATCACCGGATTCGCCATTGCCCTCGCCGCCCCCCTCAAAACACCGGCGGCGGTTGTTGCCATGGCAAGGGACGCGGGCTGGCATCGCTCCCCCAACGCCGGCTGGCCGGAAGCCGCCATGGCGGCGGTGCTGGGGCTGGCGCTGGCGGGGCCTCGGCAATATGGCCAGCGGATGAGCGCGGATCGCGAAATGAACCCCGCCGGACGACGCGCGGCAACGGCGGATGATGTGCGGGCAGGGCTTGTTATCATGTGGCGGGCGATCGGTATTCTGGTGGCGGGTTTGCTGGTGGCGGGCATGCTTTCGGCGGGGCTGGTTTAACCCTCGATGCCCGCGATACGGGCAATGGCGTCGAGGTCAGCGTGGCGGGCAAGGTGATCAGCGAGGGCATTCAGCCCGTCTTCGACCGTCGCGTCAAAATCAAGATCAGACCCTCCTTGGCCAGCTGATTTCAGCCAGGCGGAACGGAACCCGTCGCGACCAAACAGCCCGTGCATGTAACAGCCCATGACCCGGCCATCGGCGCTGACGGCGCCGTCATCATGACCAGCATCAAGCCTGACCATAGGGCGGGCGCAATCCTCCCCCGTGGTGCGGCCAAGATGAATTTCATAGCCGCTGACGGCTTCGCCGGTGGATTGCTCCACCCCGTCTGAGAACGTCACGGTCTTCTTGTCCTCAAGGGTGGTTTCGATATCCAGCAAGCCAAGGCCATCGACACTGCCTTTCGCGCCTTCCAGCCCGTCAGGGTCATGGATGCGCCGCCCCAGCATCTGATAGCCGCCGCACAGCCCGACAATTTTTGCGCCATGACGCATCAGTGCCATGAGATCAATATCCCAGCCCTGCTGGCGCAGAAAGGCCAGATCAGCAATGGTGGATTTCGAGCCTGGCAACAGCACCATATCGGCATCCAGCGGCAAGGGGTCGCCGGCATCAACCAGCGTCAGCTTGACGGCGGGGTCCGCCACCAACGGGTCGAGATCATCAAAATTGGCGATCCGCCGCAACACCGGCACGGCGACATGGTAAAGCCCCTCGGAAACACCCCCGCCGGAATCACCACCCCCGGAATCCCCGCGATCAGCTTTTGACGTCAAGTCCAGAATGTCTTCAGCGGGCAAGGTGCGGGCGCGATCAAACCACGGCAATATCCCCAAGCCCTGCCAGCCCGTGGCGTCTTCAATAATCGTCATGCCGTCATGGAAAAGACTGGTGTCGCCACGGAACTTGTTGATCAAAAACCCTTTGATGCGGGCGGTTTCTTCAGGCTCCAGCACATTGGCGGTGCCGACCAGCGCGGCGATCACCCCGCCGCGATCAATATCCCCCACCAGCACCACCGGCACATCCGCCGCTTCGGCAAACCCCATATTGGCGATATCCCCGGCCCGCAGATTGACCTCCGCCGGGCTGCCCGCGCCTTCGATAATCACGAGGTCAGCGTCCGCCTTCAGGCGGGTGAAACTGTCCAGCACTTTCGGCATCAGGCTGGCTTTGTGGCTGCCGTATTCCCGCGCCCGCATGCTGCCGAACCGCTCCCCCTGAACGATGATCTGGGCGCCGGTATCGGTTTCAGGTTTCAGCAACACCGGGTTCATATGGACGGTGGGGTCAGCGTAACAGGCGCGCGCCTGCAGGGCCTGGGCGCGGCCGATCTCGCCCCCCTCGATGGTGACGGCGGCGTTGTTGGACATGTTCTGGGGTTTGAACGGCAGGACCTTGAGCCCGCGACGGGTGAAGGCGCGGCACAGCCCTGCCACCAGCAAGGATTTGCCGACATTCGACCCGGCGCCCTGAATCATCACGGCGCGCGCGGTCATTAAAATTCAACCCCGATCTGGGCCTTGATGCCGGACCGGAACGGATGCTTGAGCAAGGTCATTTCTGTCGCCAGATCAGCGATCTCGATCAGCTCATCGCTGGCGTTACGGCCAGTCAGCACGACATGGGTCATTTCCGGTTTGTTGTTTTCAAGAAAATCGATCACCTCCGCTGTATCGATATAGCCATAGCGCAGGGCGATGTTGATCTCATCAAGAAGAACCATATGCATGCCTTCGGTGGTGATCAGCTCTTTGGCTTTCGTCCAGGCGGCCTGGGCGGCGGCGATATCGCGTTCCTTGTCCTGGGTTTCCCAGGTGAAGCCTTCCCCCATGGTGTGGAACTGGCAGCGATCCGCGAAATGGCCGGTGATGAGGTCACGTTCACCGGTGCTGAGCCCGCCCTTGATGAACTGCACCACGGCGCAAGGCAAATCATGGGCGATGCAACGGAAGATCATGCCAAAGGCGGCGCTGGATTTGCCCTTGCCCTTACCGGTATGGACAATCACCAGGCCCTTTTTTTCGGTCTTGGTGGCCATGATGCGGTCACGCGCTTGTTTTTTCTTGGCCATTTTGGCGTTATGGCGGGCGATATCATCAGTGTCGTCGGTCATGTCCTGTCCTTCATCTGCCGGAATTCATCTGCCGGAATTACATCGGGTCATCATTGCCATCATCTTGCGACTTTTCTTGCCGTAGCGCCAGTCTTTCGATGGTGCTGTTGCGGCGCGGCTGCCAAAGCCCGCGATCCATCGCCTCCTGAAACCGTGCCAGCATATCATCAAGGGCATGGGGATTGACGTCTTCAAGGAAGTCATAGACCTCTTGATCATCGATCCAGGCTTCATAGACCTGATCAAACAAATGGCTTGGCACCTGACGGGTGGTGGCGGAAAACGCGAACAGATAATCCAGCGTCGCGGCGATTTCAAACGCCCCTTTATAGCCATGGCGCATGACGCCGCTTATCCATTTCGGGTTGGCGGCACGGCCCCGCACAACCCGGGTGATCTCTTCCCCGAGGCTGCGGATTTTCGGCGCTTCACCCAGGCTGTGATCCCCCTTATAGACAGGCACGTCCTGGCCCTTGACGCTCGCCACCGCCGCCGATAAACCGCCCGCGAACTGGTAATAATCATCACTGTCGAGGATATCATGCTCGCGGTTGTCCTGATTATGGATAACGCCATCGGTGGCGGCAAGCCGACGTTCCAGCCCGCCTCGGTCAGCAACACCTTCCGCGCCATCACCATAAGCGTAGCTTGACCAGGTCATGAACGCCTCCCCGAAATCAGCACGGTCCTGCCAGATGCCTTCATCAATCAGCGTTTGCAGTCCCGCCCCGTAAGCCCCGGGCTTGGCGCTGAACACCCGAAAACCGGATTTGAGTTCGGCCATTTGCGGGTCTTCTCCAGCCGCCAGCAAGGCGTCACGTTCAGCCGTCATGCGGGCGGCGATGGGGTTTTGTTCCGGCGGTTCATCGAGGGCACCCACCGCACGGGCGACTTTATCCACCAGCGCGATCTGGGCGGGAAAGGCATCACGGAAAAAGCCCGAAGCGCGGATCGTCACATCCACCCGTGGCCGCCCCAACACCGACACCGGCAAAACATCAAACCCCGTCACCCGCCGTGACGCGCCATCCCATTTGGGCTGAACCCCCATCAGGGCGAGGGCCTGGGCGATATCATCCCCGCCGGTGCGCATATTGGCGGTTCCCCAGGCGGAAACCACCAGCGCTTCGGGGTAATTGCCATTGTCCTGAACATAACGGTCGATCAGCATCGAGGCCGAGGCCCAGCCGATCCGCCAGGCGGCTTCCGTCGGCACCGCGCGACTGTCGATGGAAAAGAAATTCCGCCCTGTTGGCAGCACTTCCGGCCGCCCCCGTGTCGGCGCCCCGGAAGGCCCCGCCGGCACATAGCCGCCATCCAGCCCTTTGATGAGGAAATGCAATTCATCCCCCCCTGACCGCGCGATCGCTTGCGCCACCATCGGCAGGGCAGTCGTCAGGACATCATGGGTGCGGGTCCAGCTGGACGGGCAATCGGTTGCCCCTGTCGCCACGGTTTTGGCCACCAGCATCGCCGCCAGATGATTGAGGCGATCGACCGTGTCGCCGTGATGCCGCCATGGGCCAAGGTCAGCAAAAGCATCACCTTGCAAAGCGTCAGGGCGGGGGCCATCCCAGGGCGTCGCGCGTTCCGCGGTCAGGGGGTCAAACCCCGCCATGCCGAGGTCACTGGCCATGGCCCGAAGAAGCGATTGCCGCGACCCTTCGCCATCGCCGCGGGGAATGCGCAAAATCGCCGTCAAGAGATCATCGCGCAATCGCCCCTGGGGGGATTGCCCGTAAATATGCAGCCCGTCGCGGATCTGCATTTCCTTAAGGTCACAGAGAAAATTATCAAGCTTCAGCAGCTTTTCATCGGCCGCGTCGTCAGGGGTGATGCCGCAATCCGCCGCGATGCCGGCGCGATCCGCTGTCATCAGGATCGCCTCCAGCAGCACATCAGACCGCCGCTGGTCCAGCCCCGCCGCTTCATAGAATTCATCCATCTGGGTTTCAAGTTCCGCCATCACCCCGTGACTGTCGGCAAGGGTCATGGGGGGGGTCAGGTGATCAAGGATAACCCCCTGGGTGCGGCGTTTGGCCTGCGCGCCTTCGCCCGGGTCATTGACAATAAACGGGTAGAAATGCGGCATCGGCCCCAGCACCGCGTCCGGCAGGCAGGTGGCGTCGAGCGCCAGCGCTTTGCCCGGCAACCATTCCAGATTGCCATGCTTGCCAATATGAACAATCGCATCAACGCCAAAATCCTGCTTCAGCCACATGTAAAAGGCGAGGTAATTATGGGGCGGCGGCAGGTCGGGGGAATGATAGGTCGATTTCGGGTCGATGTTATATCCCCGCGCCGGTTGCACGGCGGTGGCGACATTGCCGTAAATCCGCACCGGCAGGGCAAACGCGCCTTGCGTTGCGCTGAACATCGGGTCCGCTTCCGGCGCCCCCCAGCGGGCGGTGATGGTCGCCTGCACGGCTTGCGGCAATTCAGCAAAAGCCGCGCGGTAATCAGCAAGAGGGAACCAGGCCGCTGTTCGTTGGCGCCGTCAACATGCGATCAATCAACCCCCGCCCATCAGCAGGCGCGCCGGTGACGTCATAGCCTTCCGCCGCCAGGTGGTTCAGCACATGCGCCGTGCTTTCCGGCGTGTCCAGCCCCACCCCATTGGCCAGGCGACTGTCTTTATTCGGGTAATTGGCCATGATGACGCCAAGACGTTTATCGGCGCGTGGTGTCGCCCCAAGCGAGGCCCAGTTGCGCGCAAGTTGCGCGACAAAAGCGCAGCGCTCTTCATGGCATTGGTACCCCGTGACCATGGCTTGAGTCAGCTCATCACGACGCGGCGGCGCCTTGAACCCCACCGCCCGGCTGATGATGCGGCCATCGAGTTCCGGCAAGACAACATGCATGGCAAGGTCGCGGGGGTTCAGCCCGGCGGTGCCATCCTGCCAATTCTCCATTGTGTTGGAGGCCAGCATGACTTGAATAACCGGCGCGTTAATGGCCCCGAATGGCCCGGGACTAACGGCTTCAGCACGCGCCGTCGCCGGGTCTGAAACCGCAAAACTGGTCATGTTCAGGATGACCTTGACGTCAAAATCCTTCAGCAGTGCAGAGGTGATTTCCGCTGAAAACCCGTCCTTCAAACTGGCGACAAAAATCGGCAATGGCGCCAGCCCCTTTGCCATCAAAGCTTTGATCATGCCATCGACGGGGGCGGTATCGCCGGACTGGTTCAAGGCCCGGTAAAACACCAGCGCCACCACAGGCGGGTCTTTAGGCGGGGCATGTTCA